>DASPJU010000423.1:0-4776 GCA_035628475.1 Salinarimonas sp.
CATTCGAAGGCCGCGTCGGTGTCGTTGATGTTGTTATAGGAGAGCTGCTTGCCCTGGACCTGGCGCGCCGTGGCGACGCCCGCGCGAACCTCGGGGCCCCGGTAGAAGCCCGCCGCCTGGTGCGGGTTCTCGCCGTAGCGCATGGGCTCGGCGAGCTGGCCTCCCAGCGCCCGCCAGGGCGGCGTCGCCTCGCCCAGGGCCCCGGCGAACCAGTTGGAGATCGCGGCGTCGTAGGCGGCGGTGCGGGCATAGGCCTTCTGGGCCAGGCGGCGCCGAAGCGTGCGCGTCACCGAGCCGTCATGGGCGTCGAGGTCGGCCAGGACGGCCCCGTAATCGGCCACGTCCACCACGACCGCCACGTCGCCGTGGTTCTTGGCCGCGGCGCGGATCATGGCCGGGCCGCCGATGTCGATGTTCTCGATACAGGCGGCCTCGTCGGCGCCCGCCGCCACCGTCGCCTCGAAGGGGTAGAGGTTCACGACGAGCAGGTCGATGGCGTCGATGCCGTGGGCCAGCATCGCGGCCTGGTGCTCGGGATTGTGGCGGATGGCGAGCAGCCCGCCATGGATCTTCGGATGCAGGGTCTTGACCCGGCCGTCCATCATCTCCGGGAAGCCCGTCACGTCGGAGACGTCCCGCACCGGCAGCCCGGCGGCGGCGAGCGCCGCCCGGGTGCCGCCCGTGGAGACGAGCGCGACGCCGCGCGCGTCGAGCGCGCGGGCGAAGTCCACGAGGCCCGCCTTGTCGGACACGGACAGGAGGGCGCGCGTGACGCGCTTGAGATCGTCGGGCATCGCGGGCTCCGCTGGGCGTTGCTCCGGTGGAGCGGCCTGCGGCTCCCCGGGACATGCGACAGATGAAAGGCTCGAGCACCGCCCGTCGCCGACCGGAGCGTCGGGCGGGCTCCATGGTGCGGCGCGATAGCACGGATGCGCGGCCCGTCCAATGGCGCGAGCCGGCCCCTCAGCCCGTCCGCTCGAAGCGCCAGCGGACCCCGCCCGCGCCCTCGGCGGCGGGGCGCAGGACGATCTGCTCGCTACGCCGGCCGCCATCCGCCATGGCGACGAAGACGCTCTCCTCGAGCCCCGCCGGCAGGCCCTCGGCCTCGAACCGCCAGGTCTCGCCGCCGGGCAGGACGAGGGTGACGCCCCGGCCGCTCTCATCGAGGCCTGCCCGCACATGGGGGTGGAGGTGGAAGCGGATCGCGATGGCGGGCCGGGCGGCGCCCTCGACCGCGAAGGCGTCCTCGCCCTCCAGGCGGGTGCCCGTGGGCGCGAGGCGCAGGGTCCGGGTATGGACCAGGCCATGGCTCCCCCGGTAGCCGTCATGCGAGGCGCGGATGTCGAGCCCGGCCTCGCTGTCCCGGCGCTCGGCCGAGGCGGTGGGGCCCGCGAGCATGATGGGCCCCAGCCGCCGCCGGAGCGCGCGCGAGACGACCCGGCCCGGGCCGAAGCCCCCGTCGCCGAGGAAGCGGGCGCAGGAGACCTCGTCGACGCCGGCGGTCGAGTGGGCGGCGGTGGCCCGCGTGGCCTGGCGCAGCTCCTCGCGCCCGCTTTCCGGCGAGCCGCAATTGACGACGATGCGGTGGGAGCCGCTGGAGAGCTCGAAGGCGAGCGGCCCCGCGTGGGCGAGCGCGGAATGGGCCGGGGGCGGCGCCCCGCCGACATCCACGATCACCAGACCCGTCCCGGCCTGGAGGCGGGCATAGCCCGAGAGCGGCGCGAAGCGCAGGGGATTCGCCCGCTGCTCGTCGTAGATGAGCAGCGTGGCGAGGTGGTCGGCGGCCGTGACCCCCATGCCGTTCACCAGCGCCAGCGTCCCGTCGCCGTGGCGCAGCATGCGCAGCATGGGCAGCATGCGGTCCAGCGCCCGCAGCAGGGCCTCGGGCGGGTCGATGCCGCGGGTCACGTAGGTCTGGCGCAGGGGCAGGAGATCGAGGAGCAGGGCGACCAGGATGCGGGGACTGCGGCTCGCGTGGCCGCCGTCGGCGAGGATCTGCCGGTCGAGCTCGCGGGCCAGCCGCCGCGTGGCTCGCTTGAGGAGCGGCTCGGCGTCGTCGAAGGACAGGCCCGCATAGGCGATGGCGATCGCGGCGGTGAGGCGGTCGAGGGGCAGCGGGCTCTCGGTCGAGGCCCGGTCCAGCGCCCCGACGTCGCGCCCGAGCGCGCGCAGGAAACGCTCGTAGAAGGCGTGGTCCGCCCCGTCCAGCACCAGGGGCGACTGGCTCAGGAAGCTCAGGGTCCGCCGCGCCGTCACGGCAACGCTCCGGGCGAGCGGGCCGCGCGGGCGGCTGACGAAATCGTCGACCAGCGCGCGGGCATTGGCGCGTGCGATGGCGCTCTCGGCGGCGCGCAGGTGCCGCAGCCAGCCGAAGCCCGCCAGCGCCTCGCCCCAGGCCCGCGAGGGCGGATCGAAGTCGAAGGGCGAGCGCCCGCCGGTTTCCAGGGCCCGGCCCGCGAAGACGAAATAGCCGGCATAGATGTCGGCCGCCACCGTCGGGTCGGCGGTGCGCAGGTCCGGGGGGGCGATGAGGAGGCGCTCGGGCGCGCGGCTCCAGATGGGGGTGCGGCCGAGCGTGCGGGCGGCGAGCGCGCGCAGGCTCCAGGCCGCTTCGCGCAGGGCCAGCCCCGACATCCGCCCCCGTTCAGCCCCGCCCACGCACCATCCTTCGCCAGACGGCCCGGCCGAGCCGCGCCCAACGTCATGATCCATCAAGCTTAATGCGGGGTTAAGCGCAAGCCGGCCGGCCGCCGGTCCCGGCCGTGACAGGACGGCGGCCGGGGGGTAGACCACCTCCATGACCGTCGTTCCCGATCCCGCCGTCCTGCTCGCCTTCTCGGTGGCGAGCTTCGTCCTGTTCATCACGCCGGGGCCGGACATGAGCCTGTTCCTGGCCAAGACCGTGGCGGGCGGGCGGCGCGCCGGCATGGCCTCCATGCTCGGCGCCATGGCCGGGTGCTGCGGCCACACGCTGCTCGCCGCGCTGGGCGTCTCGGCCCTGCTCGCGGCCTCGGCCACCGCCTTCACGGTGCTCAAGGTCGCGGGCGCGCTCTACCTGCTCTGGCTCGCGGTCGACGCCCTGCGCCACGGCTCGGCGCTGAACCTGCGGGCGGGCGCGGAGGGGCCCGTCTCGGTCTGGGGCACGTTCTGGCTCGGCTTCGGGGTCAACATGACGAACCCGAAGGTGGTGCTGTTCTTCGTGACCTTCCTGCCCCAGTTCATCCAGGCCGGGGACCCGCACGCGGCGGAGAAGCTCGTCTTCCTAGGGATCTACTTCGTGGTCCTGACCGCGCCGCTCTGCGCGCTGCTCGTCCTGGCCGCCGAGCGCGTCATCGCGCTGCTCAAGGCGCGCCCGCGCCTGATGCGGGCGATCGACTACGTCTTCGCGGGGCTGTTCGGGGCCTTCGCGATCAAGATCCTGACCACGCAAGGGCGGTGAGGCCCCGACCGGCCCGCGTCAGCCGGCCGGGGCGACGGGGGTTCCGTCCCGGGCGAACCGGGCGACGCGATCCCACCACCGCCTCGTCTCGGGGCGCAGCCACCGCTCGAGATCGGACGGGCGGGTCCGGCGATGGAATCCTTCGTTCTGGAGGTCCTTGAGCAGGCCGATGGTCGCGGCCTCGCGGACATAGGCGTCGCCCTCCAGGTGCCAGCGCTCCACCACGTCGAACACGGCGTCGAAGCCGGCCGTGTCGCCGGCCTCCAGGCGCCCGATCAGATGGGTCGCGAGATCGGCCAGGGCGAGATAGAGCGGCGGCGGCTCCGGCTCGGGTCCCCATTCGGCCAGGAACGCGCTCCAGCGGGGCGCGAAGGCGGGATCGGCCGCCAGCAGCGGCTCGAACATCCTCCCGCGGGTGATGGGCGCCCCGGCCGGCATGGTGTCGCGGTCCTGCATCCGCGGATCATCGCCGGGACCGGCGCGGTCCGCAACGCGGCCTCAGCGAAGGCCCGGGCTCGAACCGTCCCAGGCCGGCGGGAGCGGCTGGGGCGGGCGGCCGGCGGAGCGGCCGGAGACGAGCCAGTAGACCAGGCCCACCACGGCGCCGGCCAGGAACAGGAGCGCGGTGAGCCGGCCCTCCAGGCCCGCCAACGCCGCGACGCTCCCGCGCGGGCGCATGGCCCAGGGCACGAGGGCCGTGAGCAGCCCGCAGGCGCCGCCATACCAGGCCATGGCGCGGGTCCCGACGGTCTCGCCGACGAGCGCCACGAGGGTCGGAGGCGCCACCAGGAGCGTGGCGCACAGGGTCCACAGGCCGAGCGCCACCGAGCCTACGAGCAGCTCCGGCGCCCCGCCCCGGGCGGCCTCGGCGAAGATCGCGTCGACCATCGCGACGCCCCAGGTGGCGAGAAGCTCGCTCGCGGCGGGCTCGAGGAGGATCCCGACCAGCAGGGCGAGCCCGCCCGCCGGGATCGCCAGCGCGAGCCCCAGCACCAGCATGAAGAGGCGGGCGACGAGCCTCACCCCTCGTCCGAGCCCAGCGCGTACACGCCTTCCGCCCCGATCCCGGCCTCCAGCATCAGGCGGGCGCGGGCGCGCAGCTTCTCGGTCTCGGACTTCAGCTGGCCGCAGGCCGCCAGGATGTCGCGCCCGCGCGGGGTGCGCACCGGCGAGGCGTAGCCCGCCCGGAACACGATCTCGGAGAAGCGCTCGATGCGCTCCCAGTCCGAGCAGGCGTATTTCGTGCCGGGCCAGGGATTGAAGGGGATCAGGTTGATCTTGGCCGAGATGCCCTTGAGCAGCCGCACCAGCTCGCGCGCGTCCGCGTCGGAATCGTT
>DASPJU010000424.1:0-2813 GCA_035628475.1 Salinarimonas sp.
CGTCGGTGAGCCCGTTGATCACCGGCACCGTGGCGTATTTCGCCAGCTCGGTCAGCTTCGAATGCCGGTTGGTGCGGATCATCACGCCGTCGATGTACCGCGACAGCACGCGCGCGGTGTCGGCCACAGTTTCGCCGCGGCCGAGCTGCAGATCGCTGGAATTCAGCACCAGCGTCTGCCCGCCAAGCTGACGCATGGCGACGTCGAAGGAGACGCGCGTGCGGGTCGAGGGCTTGTCGAACACCATGGCGAGCATCTTGCCCGCCAGCGGGCGGTCGGGCTGAGGCTCGCCCTTGCGCCGGCGCGCCTTGATGGCGGCGCTGGCATCGAGAAGCCCGCGCAGCTCCTCGGGTGAGAAGTCGGTGAGGTCGAGAAAGTGGCGCGGGCTCATTCGGCGGCTCCGCGCTGCGCCATCGCCTTAAGCTCGCCCTCGATCGCCGTGCAGGCGGCGTCGATGCGGGCCATGGCCTCGCCCACCTCCGCCTCGTCGATGACGAGGGGCGGCAGGAGGCGCACGACGTTGTCGCCCGCCGGGATCACGAGAAGCCGCTCCCCGCGCGCCGCCGCCGCGAACTCGGTGTTGGGCACGTGGGTCTTGAGGCCGAGCATCAGGCCCGCCCCGCGGATCTCGGCGATGACGGCCGGGTGGCGGTCCTTGAGCTCGGCGAGGCGCTGGCGGAAGAGGAGCGCCATGCGCTGCACGTGCTCGAGGAAGCCCGGTGCCAGCACCACGTCGAGCACCGCGTTGCCCACCGCCATGGCGAGCGGGTTGCCGCCGAAGGTGGTGCCGTGGGAGCCCGCCGTGATGCCCGACGCGGCGTTCTCGGTGGCGAGGCACGCCCCCATGGGGAAGCCGCCGCCGATGCCCTTGGCCACCGACATGATGTCGGGCGCGACGCCGCTCCACTCATAGGCGAAGAGCCGGCCCGTGCGGCCGACGCCCGTCTGGATCTCGTCGAAGATGAGGAGCGTGCCGGTCTCGTCGCACAACTCGCGCAGGCCACGCAGGCACTGATGCGGCACCGGCCGGATGCCGCCCTCGCCCTGGATCGGCTCGATCATGATGGCGGCGGTCTCGGGCGTCACCGCGGCGCGCATGGCCTCGTGGTCGCCGAAGGGCACCTGATCGAAGCCCTCGACCTTGGGGCCGAAGCCATCGAGGTACTTCTTCTGCCCGCCCGCCGCGATGGTGGCGAGCGTCCGGCCATGGAAGGCGCCCTCGAAGGTGAGGATGCGGAAGCGCTCCGGCTGGCCCTTCATGGCGTGGTGACGCCGGGCCATCTTGATCGCGGCCTCGTTCGCCTCGGCGCCCGAGTTGCAGAAGAAGACCCGGTCCGCGAAGGTGCTCTCCACCAGCCGCTGCGCCAGGCGCTCGCCCTCGGGGATCTGGTAGAGGTTGGAGACGTGCCAAACCTTCCGGGCCTGCTCGACCAGGGCCTCCACGAGATGCGGGTGGGCGTGGCCCAGCGCGTTCACCGCGATGCCGCCGCCGAAATCGAGATATCGCTCCCCGTCTCGCGTGACGAGCCAGGCGCCCTCCCCCTTCTCGAAGGCCACGTCGGCGCGGGCATAGGTTCCAAGCAGGGGGGAGGTCACGGGCATTGTCTCCGCACGTGGGACGCGAGAGGCGTCCTTGAAAACGAAAGCGCCGCCCGGAAGGGCGGCACGGCGGTGAATTCTAGGGTTCCGCCCTCGCGTGTCAATTGAAAGCTCGCGCGATGGCGTGTGACCGCCCCGCAACACCGCCGGAGGCTGGGCGGATCGACGAAAATCGTGGGTTCACAGCGGCTTGCGTGCCCGAGCCCAGGGGGCCGGATCCGGGACCATCAACATTGCCTGGGGAAAAGGCGGGGGTGATTCCCCGGACTCTTGCCCCGGAGTCAACCGATCCTGTAGGGTCGCCCTATCGATCAAGACGGCGCCCCGTGGCGCGATCCATACCCCAAGAGGCTGGGCCAGGCCACGCGGCCGGATACACGCCGACCGCGAACCCTGAGGGATTCGAACCACGGAGCGCCGGGTCACGGCGGAGACGGCGAATGACGGATGCAAGCGTGAGCTGGACGGACGAGCGCGTCGAGCTGCTCAAGAAGCTCTGGACCGACGGTCTCAGCGCCAGCCAGATCGCCGCCGAGCTCGGCGGCGTCACGCGCAACGCGGTGATCGGCAAGGTCCACCGCCTCGGCCTGTCCGGGCGCAGCAAGACGGCGCCCGTCGCGGCGGCGGCGCCCCGTCCGCGCAAGCCCTCGGCGCCGCGCCCGGCCGGCCCCGTCGTGGAGGCCGACGGCGAGGAGGCCGAGGTCGAGATCCGCCCGGAGCCCATCGCTCCCGTCCTCGAGACGGCGCCGATGCCCTTCGTGGACCCGCGCCCGGTGGAGATCGCGATCCCCACCTCGCAGCGCGTCACCATCATGGAGCTGCGCGAGTCCATGTGCCGCTGGCCGCTGGGCGACCCGACGAATCCCGAGTTCCGCTTCTGCGGCGGGCGCGCCATCACCGGCCTGCCCTATTGCCCCGAGCACGCCCAGGTCGCCTATCAGCCCACCGCCGACCGCCGCCGCGACCGCAAGCTCATGCGGGCGTGATCCTCTTCCTCTCCCCGCGGGCGGGGAGAGAGGGTATCTCAGGGCAGAGCTCCTGCGTCCAAGCCCCCGCGCCTGCGCGCTTGCCTCAGCCCCCCGGCGAGGGGGCCGAGGCCCCCTCCCCGCAGGGCGGGGCGAGGCGAAGGGCTATGCCCGCGCGCCGCTCCCGTGCGGGCGGCTGCGGGGCGCGATGGGCTGGTGTGAGCCGTCCTCCTCCATGAGCCGGTCCGG
>DASPJU010000425.1:0-3999 GCA_035628475.1 Salinarimonas sp.
CGCTCGGGCTCGCTCATCACGGCCCGCTTCGCCCTCGAGCAGGGACGCGAGGTCTTTGCGGTCCCGGGCTCGCCCCTCGATCCGCGCGCGGAGGGCACGAACGACCTCATCCGCGAGGGCGCGACCCTGTGCGCCGCGGTCGAGCACGTCACCGCGGTCCTGCAGCCCCTGATCGGCGGGCTTCCGGCTCCCTCTGACGGCGCGAGCGAGGGCGGCTCCGAGGGGCGGGTCACGGCGCAGCCTCTCTGGGACGAGCTCGACCTGGACGGCATCGACTCGGCGCCCCAGTTCCCGGTCGAGGCGGACGGCTGGGACGCGCCCGCGCCTGGCCCGGACGAGGACGGGCGGCGCATCCTGGTCGATCTCCTGGGGCCGGCGCCGATCGGGATCGACGACCTCGCCCGGCAGTCGGGGGTTCCCCTACGGATGGTGCAGCTCGTGCTTCTGGAACTGGAGCTCGGCGGGCGCCTGGAACGCCATGGCGGCAATGCCGTGTCGCTCGTACGGTAGCGGCCTCGTCAGGCCTTCGCGCCGGTGCGCGGCCGGCGGGCCTGCTCCAGGGCCTCCAAGCGGGCGATGTCCAGGAAATAGGCCAGGAGGTCGAGGCCGGAGCGGCGGGAGAGGGCGGAGAGCTCGGTCGTCAGAGCGGCCACGTACTCGGCTGCCGCGACGGGGTCGAGCTCGGGCGCCGGCTCCGTCGAGCCCGGCGCCGGGAGATCGGTCTGTGCTGACGGCCGCTTCGGTGCCATTCTGATGCCTCACGAGGCCAGCGGTGCGGGACGCGCCACGTCCTGTACGCAACTATCCCACGCTGTTACGCAATTCCATTAACTTAGAGTTGCAAATTTCGTTCTTTGCGAGATTTCTTGGGGTATATTCGCGCATTGCGACGCGTCGGCGCAACCCCGATCGCGCGCCAAAGGCCATTGACGTTAGGGCAACCTTAGCTATTTGATGCGTTGGCGGCGGGTGACCCATCTCCTCCTTGCGGAGGATTCCTGGAGCGTTCTCGATGTCATGGCCTGTCACTGCCCGCCTCGCCGCCGCGGCCATCGCCCTGGCGGCGTCGGTCTCCGGCGCCCAGGCGTTCGGCCTGTCCGCTTCGTCCGGCCACTGCCCCTGCGCGGTCTCGACCGGCTATACCCATGCCGTCCCGACCACCTATAGTCCGCAGGCCTATGGCTACGTGCAGACGGGCGGCGCGCTCTACAACGCCCCCATGCCGTCCTATGCGGCGGCCCCGGTGGTCGTTCAGGGGCTCGGCTATCATGCGACCCACGGGCGGCGGTTTGGGGCCTATGCCCCGGTCCGGTATCAGCGCCCGGTCTATCGGGAGCGCGTCCGCGTCGTCGAGCGCCCGATCTACCGCGAGCGGGTGAGGATCGTGGAGCGGCCGGTCTACCGCGTCCATCGCGTCGAGCCCGACCGGCCGTATTATCCCCGCCCGGTCGCGCGGGTGAGCAAGAGCCATGATGCCATGACCTATCGCGAGGAACGCCGGTTCCACGGGCCTCGCGAGACCCGTGTCAGCCATGGCTACCGCGACGAGCGCGTCGTCCACGGCTACCGCGACGGCCGGCGCGTCCAGGCCTACCGTGAAGACCGCCGCGGCCACGGCGACCGCTTCGACTACGGGCCTCGCGAGTACCGTCCGGCCTACGGGTACCGCTGATCGTCCTCGTCCTCCAGGGGGCCGAGCCGCGCGAGCCGGTCGAGGGCGCCCTGGAGGATGTAGGCGGCTGCCATCTTGTCCACGAGCTCGGCGCGGCGCGCCCGGGAGGCGTCCGCGTCGAGGAGCGTGCGGGTGACCGCCATCGTCGACAGCCGCTCGTCCCAGTAGACGACGGGGAGCGGCAGGATCGGCGCGAGATTGCGCACGAAGGCCCGGGTGGACTGCACTCGGGCTCCCTCGCTCCCGTCCATGTTCAGGGGCAGGCCGATCACGAGCGCCGCGATCTCGAACTGCTCGGCGAGCGCCTTCACCCGCGAAGCGTCAGGCGTGAACTTGACGCGCCGGATCGTCTCCAGCGGCGAGGCGATGCGGCGCTCCACGTCGGAGAGCGCGAGGCCGATCGTCTTCGTGCCGAGGTCGAGCCCCATGAGGCGGGCGCGGGGCGGCAGCGTCGGGGCGAGCGCCGGCAGATCGGTGACGAGGGACGTTGTCATGCCGCTCTCCTAGCCTGCCGCAGCGGGACTCCCAAGCGCGGTCCTCCTCGGCTAGACCCTTGGAGACCGCGCATGGGAGCAAATCCATGAAGATCACCTGGTTCGGCCATTCCGCCTTCCGCCTCGACTTCGCCGACAAGGCGGTGCTCATCGATCCCTTCTTCACCGGCAACCCGGCCTTCGAGGGCGACCGGGCCAAGGCGGCGGCCGGCGCGACCCACATCCTGATCACCCACGGCCACGGCGACCATATCGGAGACGCCGTCGAGATCGCCGCCGAGACCGGCGCCAAGGTCGTCACGAACTACGACCTGTGCATGTATCTCGCCTCCAAGGGCCTGACGTCCTTCGACCCCATGAACACGGGCGGCACCACGGACCAGGGCGGCTTCTCCGTCACCCTAGTGCGGGCCGACCATTCGGCGGGCCTCGTCGAGGCGGATGTCGGCTTTCCCTTGGGCAGCGCCAACGGGATCGTCGTGACGGCGCCGGGCGAGCCCACGGTCTACCACATGGGCGACACGGACCTGTTCGGCGACATGGCGCTCATCCAGGAGCTGCACCGCCCCGAGGTCGTGATGGTCCCCATCGGCGACCGCTTCACCATGGGGCCGGACCGGGCGGCCTTCGCGATGCGGCGCTTCTTCACGCCGAAGGCCGTCATCCCATGCCATTACGGCTCCTTCCCCATCATCGAGCCGGACGCCGACCGCTTCGTGGCGGCGATGGAGGGGAGCGGCATGCAGGTGGTGGTGCCGCACAAGGGCATGGGCGTTCGAGTGGAGGTGTAACCTCCAGGTCCTCGCCCGGGGCGGGCCGTCGGCCTGCCCCGCAGCGACGCGGTGATCAGCGCGGCGTCAGCATGTCCTCGGGGCGCACGGCGCGGTCGAACTCCTCCGCCGTCACCTTGCCGGAGCGCACGGCTTCCTCCTTGAGGGTCGTGCCGTTCTTGTGGGCGGCCTTGGCGATGGCGGCAGCGGCGTCGTAGCCGATGGAGGGCGCGAGCGCCGTCACCAGCATGAGCGAGCGGCTCATCAGGTCGGCGATGCGCTCGCGGTTCGCCTCGATGCCCGCCACCGCGTTGTCGGCGAAGCTGACGGCCGCGTCGGCCGTGAGGCGAATCGATTGCAGCACCGCGTTGGCGATCACGGGCTTGAAGACGTTGAGCTCGAAATGTCCCTGGCTGCCCGCGAACGAGACCGTGGCGGCGTTGCCCATCACCTGCGCGCACACCATGGTCATTGCCTCGGCCTGGGTGGGGTTGACCTTGCCCGGCATGATCGAGGAGCCGGGCTCGTTCTCGGGCAATGAGATCTCGCCGAGGCCCGAGCGGGGTCCGGAGCCCAGAAGCCGCACGTCGTTGGCGATCTTGAACAGGCCGGCCGCGAGGCTCGCGAGCGCCCCTTGCGTGAAGACGAGGGCGTCGTGGGAGGCCAGCGCCTCGAACTTGTTGGGCGCGCTCGTGAAGGGCAGGCCCGTGAGCTCCGCCACCTTGGCGGCGAAGCGTTCGGCGAAGTCGGGATGGGCATTGAGCCCCGTGCCGACGGCGGTGCCGCCCTGGGCCAGCGCGTAGAGGCCCGGCAGGGTCGCCTCGACCCGAGCCATGCCGAGCTCCACCTGGGCCGCGTAGCCGCCGAACTCCTGGCCGAGCGTCACGGGGGTCGCGTCCTGGAGATGGGTGCGGCCGATCTTGACCACGTCGGCGAAGTCGTCGGCCTTGCGGGCCAGCTCCCGACGCAGGTGGCGCAGGGCCGGGATCAGGCGCTGGTTGATCTCGATGGCCGCCGCCAGGTGCATGGCAGTCGGAAAAGTGTCGTTGGAGGACTGGCTCCG
>DASPJU010000426.1:0-4380 GCA_035628475.1 Salinarimonas sp.
GCGCGCTCGACCTGCTCGGTCGTGCGGTAGCGCTCCGACACCTTCACGCCGTCGGAGATGCGCCGCAGATCGAGCTGCGTGACGGGCGTGCCCTTGCCGGGATGGATGTTCTGCGCGGTCATCACGACGTAGAGCTTGTCGTCGATGTCGATGACATTGCCCTTGCGCAGGGAGCTGGCCAGTACCTTCGCCATGGGTGTTCCGTTCGGTTCAGACGCCGCCGTCGCGGCGGAATTCGGTGCCGTGGCCTTACCCCGAGACGGCGGCGGGGTCCAGCCGCGAAAGGGCTCGGCGCCGAACGGGGCGCACCCTTGCGCCCGGACGCGCCGGGCCGCATATCGCACCCCACCCGCGACACGCCGACGGATCATGACCCCTTCCCCGCCCTGGTGGGCCCCGGAGCGCCACGCGCGCCGGCGCCCGGTGCTCCTCGCCCGCAACCGCGTCGTGGCGGCCCTGCGGGCGTTCCTCGCCGAGCGGGACTTCGTCGAGGTCGAGACCGCGAGCCTGGGGGTCTCGCCGGGCAACGAGGCGCATCTGCACGCCTTCGCGACGCAAGCCCTGTCGGTCGACGGCCGGGCCGCGCCGCTCTATCTCCACACCTCCCCGGAATTCGCCTGCAAGAAGCTGCTCGCCGCGGGCGAGGCCCGCATCGCCGCCTTCGCGCGGGTCTATCGCAACCGCGAGCGGGGCCCCCTGCACCATCCCGAGTTCACGATGCTCGAATGGTACCGCGCGGGCGAGCCCTACACGGCGCTCATGGAGGACTGCGCCGCGATCCTGCGGCTGGCCGCGCAGGGCGCCGGCGCCCGCGAGCTCGCCTTCCGCGGCGCGCGCTGCGACCCGGCGCTGGAGCCTGAGCGGATCGCCGTGGCGGAGGCCTTCTCGCGCTTTGCCGGCATCGACCTCCTCGCCACGATCGCGCCCTCGGGCGAGACCGATCGGGAAGGGCTGGCGGCGGCCCTGCGCGCGGCGGGGATCCGCACCGCGCCCGACGACACCTGGTCGGACCTGTTCAGCCGCGTGATCGTCGAGCGCGTCGAGCCGCATCTCGGGCACGGGCGCGCCACGATCCTCGACGAGTACCCGACCCACGAGGCGGCGCTCGCCCGCCCCGCGCCCCGGGACGGGCGGGTGGCCGAGCGCTTCGAGCTCTATGCCTGCGGGGTCGAGCTTGCCAACGCCTTCGGGGAACTGACGGACGCTGCCGAGCAGCGCCGGCGCTTCGCGGCCGAGATGGACGAGAAGGCCCGCGTCTACGGCGAGCGCTATCCCCTCGACGAGGACTTCCTGGCGGCGCTCGCCCAGATGCCGCCCGCGAGCGGCATCGCGCTGGGCCTCGACCGGCTCGTCATGCTCGCGACCGGCGCCCCCCATATCGAGGACGTGCTGTGGGCGCCCGTGCCGGAGGTGCATTCGTGAGCCGGCGGGCGGTGAGGAGCGCCCGCGAGGCGGTCGCGGCGGGGCTCGCGGCGCCCGAGCGCCTGCCGGCGCTCGAGCGGGTGGGCGAGCGCTACGCCGTGGCGATCACCCCCGACATGGCGGCCTTGATCGATCCGACCGACCCGGCCGACCCCATCGCCCGGCAGTTCGTGCCCGACGAGCGCGAGCTCGAGACCCGGCCCGAGGAGCTCGCCGACCCCATCGGCGACGCGGCCCACAGCCCCGTGCCGGGCATCGTCCACCGCTATCCCGACCGGGTCCTGCTCAAGCCGACGCTCCTCTGCCCCGTCTATTGCCGCTTCTGCTTCCGCCGCGAGAGCGTGGGCCCCGGCGCCGGCGCGATGCTCTCCGACGCCGATCTCGACCGCGCCATCGGCTATATCGCGGACAGGCCCGCCATCGCCGAGGTGATCCTCACGGGCGGCGATCCCCTCGTGCTGGCGCCCCGCCGGCTCGGTGCCATCGTGGCGGCGCTGGGCGCGATCCCCCATGTCCTCGTGATCCGCCTCCACACCCGGGTCCCCGTGGTCGAGCCCGCGCGGGTGACGCCGGAGCTCGTCGCGGCCCTCGCGGTCCCCGGCAAGGCCGTCTACGTGGCGCTCCACGCCAACCATCCCCGCGAGCTGACGGACGCCGCGACGCGGGCCTGCGCCCGCCTGGTCGACGCCGGCATCCCGATGCTGAGCCAGACGGTGCTGCTCAAGGGCATCAACGACGACCCCGACACCCTCGCGACCCTGATGCGCGCCTTCGTGGCCCGGCGCATCCGGCCCTACTACCTCCACCACGCCGACCTCGCCCCCGGCACGGCGCGCTTTCGCACCTCCATCGCCGAGGGGCAGGCGATCGTGCGGGCCCTGCGGGGCCGGATCTCGGGCCTGTGCCAGCCGACCTACGTCCTCGACGTGCCGGGCGGGCACGGCAAGGTGCCCGTGGGGCCGTCCTATCTTGAGGGCGACGGGGTCACGGACGTGCACGGCGCGTGGCATGCCTATCCCGAGCGGGAATAGGCCCCCTCACCGCCGCTCCCGGAAGCACGCCCGCCCCATCTCCTGCACGCGCGCGAGCCCCTCGGGCGCGAGGCCGTCCGTGACGAGCGCCTCGCGCAGGCCCTCGGCCGTGGCGCGGTCGAGCACACAGGCGCAGGCCGCGCGGCAGGTCCGGGCGTCGCGGCCCTGGCCGGCGCAGCCCGCCTTGCAGGAGCGCAGGAACCCCGCCGCCTGGGCCGCGGGGTTCGGGCCCAGCACCCCCGCGACAGGATAGAGCACCCCAAGCAGGATCGGCTGGTGGACGAGATAGATCACGAGGCTCCAGCGCCCCGCCCGCGCGAGCCCGCGTCCGACGGCGCCTCGCGGGCGCCAGGCGGCGAGCGGCTCGCGCCAGCGGGAGGCCAGCACGATCCGGGCCAGCGCCACGCCCACGAGCACGGGCGCGAGCCAGGGGAAGAGCGGCTCGAAGTCGTTGCTCGGTGGCACGTCCGCGGAGAGGCCGATCCAGCCGAAGGCCCGGCCGTCCAGGGCGGGGAAGCGGACGAACCACGGCAGGGCGAGGACGACGGCCGCGGCCGCGACGACGAGCGGCAGCGGCGCGCGCAGGAAGGGAAGCGCCAGGACGCTGCCCAGGGTAATCATGTGCAGGATGCCGAAATAAATGAAGCTCTCGGGGAAGGCGAGCCAGGTCGCGCCCGTGACGGCGAGCGCCGCGAGCGCGACGGTGGCGAGCCGGCGCAGGAAGGCCCGTGGGCGAAGGACGCGCCCATGCGCCAGGACGAGGCCCACCCCGACCAGGGCCAGGAAGGAGCCCGCGATCCCCATGGCGAAGGCCTGCCAGGCGGGATCGGTGCCCACGGGCGTGGCGATGAGGCGCAGGAAGCTCAGGTCCCAGGCCGTGTGGAACACGATCATGGCCGCGACGGCGACGCCCCGCGCCGCGTCGACGACCGCCAGGCGCCCGCCCTCCCCCTCGCGCATGTCCCCTCCCCGTCCGAGCCCGCGAGGGTTATCGCGCCGAGGGGCGTGCGTCATCCGCGGCGAGCGGGGCCGGGCGCGCGGCCCCGGTCCAGGTTGTCGCCAAGGCGCGTGGGGCAGCGGGCAGGCGCGCCGTGGGGCGCGGCCCGTCGACGCCAATGGAACGGCCAAGCCTGGCGCCGGCTGGGGGTTGGTGAGCTTTCGGGCTTCCCCGGATTCATGGCGATGTTATCTTGAAAACGAGAATCAGGCGGCGTGATTCGACTTGGTGTAACTTGATGTCCGACGATTTTCGTTCCGGGGCCTTGGATGCCCCCTCATTGCAGCCGTCCCCGCTGCGTCCCGACCGGGACGCAGCCGCCACCGAGCCGCGACCGGAGGCGCCGCTCGATCTCATCGAGATCAGCGGCCGCATCAAGTGGTTCGACGTGGCGAAGGGCTTCGGCTTCATCGTCCCCGACAACGGCATGCCCGACGTGCTCCTGCACGTGACCTGCCTGCGCCGGGACGCATTCCAGACCGCCTATGAGGGCGCGCGCGTCATCTGCGAGGTGCTGCAGCGACCGAAAGGGCTGCAGGCGTTCCGTATCCTGTCGATGGACGAGTCGACCGCGGTGCATCCGGCCCAGCTGCCGGCCCGCACCCATGTCACGGTTACCCCCACCAGCGGCCTCGATCGGGCCCAGGTCAAATGGTTTAACCGCTTGAGGGGCTTCGGTTTCCTGACCCGGGGCGAGGGTACCCCGGACATCTTCGTCCACATGGAGACCCTGCGCCGCTATGGCATCACCGAGCTGCGCCCGGGCCAATTCGTGCTGGTGCGGCACGGCCCCGGACCGAAGGGACTGATGGCTGCGGAAGTCCAGCCCGACACCGGCCCACACGGTCCATCGTCACACTGATCAGCATAGCCCCGTCTTCACACCGTCCACGCGGCCGGTGATAATTGCGCATGTCGATTGTCCAAAAA
>DASPJU010000427.1:0-4689 GCA_035628475.1 Salinarimonas sp.
ACCCCTCTCCCATCCGGGAGAGGGGAGCGCGTCGCGGCCCTCATGCGCCCGCCTCGCCGCCCGCGCGGATCATGTAGCCCGCGCCCCGCACGGTGTGGATCAGGGGGTGGTCGAAACCCCGGTCGATCTTGGCGCGCAGGCGCGAGACGTGGACGTCGATGACGTTGGTCTGGGGGTCGAAATGGTAGTCCCAGACATGCTCCAAGAGCATGGTCCGGGTCACGACCTGGCCCGCGTTCCGCATCAGGTACTCGAGCAGGCGGAACTCGCGGGGCTGGAGCACGATCTCGGTGCCGGCCCGCGTCACCCGGTGGGAGAGCCGGTCGAGCTCGAGGTCGCCCACCCGGTAGGCGGTCGCCTCGGCGGCGGGCGCGGCGCGCCGGCGCCGGCCCAGCACCTCGACGCGGGCCAGCAGCTCGGAGAAGGAATAGGGCTTGGGGAGATAGTCGTCGCCGCCCGCCCGCAGGCCCTTCACCCGGTCGTCGACCTGGCCCAGCGCCGAGAGGATGAGGACGGGGGTCTCGCCGCCCTGCTCGCGCAGCGCCCGGATCAGCGACAGCCCGTCGAGCTTCGGGAGCATGCGGTCGACCACGAGCACGTCGTAGTCGCCCTCTTCCGCCAGCGCGTAGCCGTCGAGGCCGTCCGCCGCATGGTCGGCGACGTGCCCCGCCTCGCGGAAGGCCTTGACGAGATAGGCGGCCGCCTCGCGGTCGTCCTCGATGATCAGGATGCGCATGGGAGGCATGGTAGCGCGCTCCAGAACAAAACGGCAGGCCGGTCGGGGGGCGACCGGCCTGCCGCGGGGGCCCGGGCGTCTGGGGGCGAGGGGGGTCGACGCCCGGCCCCGCATCAGGCGCCGGACTGGCGCCCGATCTCGATCGTGAGGGTCTGCTCCCGGCCCTGGCGCAGGACGGTGAGCGGCACCTTCGTGCCTGGCGCGATGCCGGCGACCCGGCGCGAGAGGTCGCGGGCGTCCTTGATCGCCTCGGTCCCGACCGCGGTCACGACGTCGCCCGAGCGCAGGCCCGCCCGCTCGGCGGGGCTGCCCCGCTGGGCGTCGGCGATCAGCGCGCCGCGGGGCTCCTTGAGGCCGATCGCCTCGGCGATCTCCTTCGTGACGGGCTGGATCTGCACGCCGATGAAGCCGCGCGTCACGGAGCCGTTCTCCCTCAGCTCCGCCACGACCTTGCCGACCACGTGGGCGGGGATCGCGAAGGCGATGCCCACGTTGCCGCCCGACGGCGAGAAGATCGCGGTGTTGACGCCCACCACCTCGCCCTTGAGGTTGAAGGTCGGGCCGCCCGAGTTGCCCCGGTTCACCGCTGCGTCGATCTGCATGTAGTCGTCGTAGGGGCCCGAGCCGATGTCGCGGTGCTGGGCCGAGACGATGCCCGCCGTCACCGTGCCACCCAGGCCGAAGGGGTTGCCGATAGCCAGCACCCAGTCGCCGACGCGGCCCTTCTCGGGCGCGAGGCGGACATGGGGGAAGTCGCCGCCCTGCGTGACCTTGACGAGGGCCAGATCCGTCTTCGGGTCGGCGCCCACCACCTTGGCGTCGAGGGTGCGCCCGTCGTCCATGACGACCTGCACCTCGGCCGCGTTGTCGACCACGTGGTTGTTGGTCACGAGATAGCCGTCGCCCGAGATGAAGAAGCCCGAGCCCTGGCTCGCGCCGGGGCGGCCGGGCCCGCGGCGCGGGCCCATGCCGCGCTCCCCGCCAGGACGGCCCTCGAAGCGCCGGAACATCTCGGCGAGGGGGTGGTCGTCGGGCAGGTCCGGCATGGCGAAGCCGGAGCCGCGGGCGCCGTCGTCGGCCATGGCGACCGCGCGGGTCTTGACCCGCACCGAGACCACGGCGGGCTTCACGCGCTCCACCACGTCGGCGAAGGAGGGCACGGAAGCGGCGGGCCGATCGAGGGACAGCACCTCGGCGCGGGCGGCCTGCGGCGCCGGCAGGACGCCGGAGCCGAGCGCGCCGCCGGCCATCAGCGCGGCGAGCGCCACGGCGGTCAGGGTGCCGGCGCGGGTCTTGGGAACAGCGGACATGGTCGGAAATGCTCCTCGATGGATGAACCGTCGATGGGAGCGTTGTACGGCGGGCCGGATTACGGCGCGTTGGATGCGGGATGACGGTTTCGTAAGGTTGGGAGACGCCTCCCTCTCACGTGGGAGAGGAGCGCGACGCCGGTCCGGCCGTCAGCCGCTCCTCCCACCCTCCCCGCGTCCTGAGATGCCCGCGCAGCGGGCCTCGAAGGGCGCTCCAGGGAACTCCGGGGTGCTGTGGAAGCGTGGTGCGTGCCTCGAGGCCCTGCATTCGCAGGACACCTCGGCATGAGGGAGGCCGCTGGCTTCAGGTGGTACACCTCTCCCGCCGAGGGAGAGGAGGCGCGCCCTAGCCCCCCGTCATCGGCGGGAAGAACGCGATCTCGCGGGCGCCATGGATCGCCGCCGCGGGCTTGGCGTGGACGTGGTCGATCGCCGCGCGCACCACGCCCTCGTTCTCGAAGGCGTGCTCGTATTCCTCGCCGCGCCCTTTCAGCCAGCGCACGAGGTCGGCCACGGTCGCGATGCCCTCGGGCAGGTCGACCGTCTCCTCGGGGCGCCCCACGCGCTCGCGCACCCAGGCGAAATAGACGAGCTTCAACTGCATCACGCGCCCTCGTCGACCAGGTGCTTGATCCCGGCCTTCAGGTAGTCCCAGCCCGTGTAGATGGTGAGCACCGCGGCGATCCACAGGAGGACGATGCCGATCGCGGTGGTCCCCGGCAGCACCGTCTCCCCCGCCGGCCCCGCGATCAGGAAGCCGATGGCGGTGAGCTGGAGCCCCGTCTTCCATTTGGCGACCCGGCTCACGGGCACGCCCACCTTGAGCTCGGCGAGGAACTCGCGCAGCCCCGAGACCAGGATCTCGCGGCACAGGATCACGATCGCGGCCCACAGGGACACGCCCGTGATCGTGTCGTCGTGGGCGAGCATCAGGAGGCTCGCCGCGACGAGCAGCTTGTCGGCGATGGGATCGAGCATGCGCCCCAGGGCGGAATGCTGCGACAGGGCGCGGGCGAGATAGCCGTCGAGATAGTCCGTGACCGCCGCGAGCACGAAGACGGCGAGCGCCGTCCAGCGCGCCCAGCCCGCCTCGGACCAGAACAGCAGGCCGACCACGGCGGGCACCGCGACGCACCGGCCATAGGTCAGGAGGTTGGGCAGGCTCAGCGCCTTGGATCGGGACACAGGCGGGGCGATGCTCATCGTCGCGCGAGGAAACATGCCGGGGCGGGGGGCGTCAATCACGAAGCGCTCGCCCCTCCCGCGTCGATGCGCGGCACGCGGGCCGCCCGCGCGCTCCCGCGCCTCGCGTCGGGGCGCCAAAACGTCTACATAGGAGCCGAGAACCGCCACCGAGACCGCCCGATGACCGTCCACCCCACCTCCCCGGCCTTCAAGGAGAACGCCGCGCGCGCCCTCGCGGACGGGCAGCTCCAGCGGGCGCTCGGCAATGTCCGCAAGGGCTTCATCGAGAAGCGCCAGGCCGCGGCCGACCGGCTGCCCGAGTTCGAGGAGCTGCGCGACGCCGCGCGCGACATCAAGGACCACACGCTCCGGCACCTCGACCTCTATCTCGAGCGCTACGAGGCGAAGGTGACGGCGTCCGGCGGCCAGGTGCATTTCGCCCGCACGGCCGAGGAAGCGCGCGAGATCGTGGCGCGGATCTGCCGGGAGGCGGGCGCCCGCACGGTCACCAAGGGCAAGTCGATGATCACCGAGGAGATCGGGCTCAACGCCCATCTCGAGGCGGCCGGCATCACCCCCGTCGAGACGGATCTGGGCGAGTACATCATCCAGCTGCGCGGCGAGATGCCCTCGCACATCATCGCGCCCGCGGTGCACCTCAACGCGACCCAGGTCGAGGAGGATTTCCGGCGCGTCCACACCCATCTGGAGCGCGACCGCGACCTCTCCGAGCCCGTGCAGCTCCTCACGGAAGCCCGGGCCGTGCTGCGCGAGCGCTTTCTCGCGGCGGATGTCGGGATCACGGGCGCCAACTTCCTCGTGGCCGAGACCGGCACCTCGGTCATCGTCACCAACGAGGGCAACGGGGACCTGACCCAGATCCTGCCCAAGACCCACATCGTGCTCGCCTCCATCGAGAAGCTGGTGCCGACGCTCGAGGACGTGAGCCAGATCCTGCGGGTGCTGGCCCGCTCGGCCACGGGTCAGGAGCTGTCGGTCTACACCACGTTCTCGACCGGCCCGCGCCGCCCGGAGGACCTCGACGGGCCCGGGAGCTACCACGTCGTCATCCTCGACAACGGGCGCTCCTCCATGCTCGGCACGAGCTTCGAGGAGATGCTGCGCTGCATCCGCTGCGGCGCCTGCATGAACCATTGCCCCGTCTATCACGCGGTGGGCGGGCACGCCTATGGCTGGGTCTATCCCGGCCCGATGGGCGCGGTGCCGACGCCGTCGCTAATCGGCGTCGACAAAAGCGGGCACCTGCCCAACGCCTCGACCTTCTGCGGACGCTGCGAAAGCGTGTGCCCGATGAAGATCCCGCTGCCGAAGATGATGCGGCACTGGCGCGAGCGCGAGTTCGAGCGCGCCCTCCAGCCGCCGGCCTACCGCGCGGGGCTGAAGCTCTGGGCGTTCTTCGCCCGGCGCCCGGCGCTCTATCGCATCGCCGCCGCGCTC
>DASPJU010000428.1:0-4694 GCA_035628475.1 Salinarimonas sp.
AGCCACCCTTCTTGGCATGCTCGCGGAATGCCTCCGCGCCAGTGTCGAGGCTGGTTCGAGAACAGTGTTAAGCGGGTCGCATCCCGAGCTCGCAGTCCAGCGCTGCTTCTCTGGCCGCTAGTCTTTGTCTCTTGCGTCAGACCTGGATCCGTCAGCTAGGCTGTCAGAGTGCCCTTGCCCATGCTGGCTCTTCAGGCTGCTGTCTTGCCCTGATGTGGTGGACATTGGCATGCTCATGCCGCTGTTGTTCCCACCAAGGATCAGATCTGCGGGCATTTCTGATTTCGGTATCTCGTGATTTCCCGAGTGATCCTGCCGTTGCTCCGTCTGAACAGCCTTTCCGTCAAAGCCGCGATTTCCGCTATGCTGAGACTTGTCACGATTGCTCAAAACCTGATTAGGGCCTAGGAGACCGTCAGCTATCGACTCACTTGTCATGGCTCCGGAGCCGTCCCGCTTGCCTTGAGTTCCAGGACCCATCGACTTTTTACTGGCGTTGGCCATTCGGCTTCTCCAACAAATTACTGGGATATGAGCGGGAGGCGCTACTTACGATCATCAACGGCCGGGTCTCGGCAACTGTTCCAAAGCTTTGCGGTGACATTAACGCCAACGAAAGCCTCTATTATCTGGATCGTCTGCCCATTGGTGGGATCGCCTTCAGGTGCTGATGCCCCTGGCGTGAAGGCCGCGTCGCGCCGTGCGCGTCGTCTATGTCTGCCCGATCACGGCTCGGTGAGCGCGATGACCAGTCTCTCTGCCTCCGCCGTGGACCTTCATCCGGCCGGCTGCGCATTTCTTAAGGCGACCATCAGCCGCCCCGCGCCTCCTCGGCCGACTTCGGTCTGGGTGCGCGCCAGCATGGGCTTTATCGGTTCCACGAGCCTCACCCTCGTCGTTCTAGTCGCGCTCGCGACCCTCTAGGTCCGCGGCCCTGCGGAACGTGCCTCATCTGTGCTCGCGGCGCTTGGCCATCTTCTTGCGCGTTGCGGACCTCCGAGGGTGAGGGCGAGGACCAGCTCGAGCGCAGGACCGAACCCCTCGAGCATGATGCAGGATCTCAAAGACGTCGTCAGAAAGGCGCCGCCAAGGGCAGGACTGCCGGCGCATGTCGGGCACGGCGCTCGCCAGTAGCTCTCTCAGTCGATCTGGCGGGCTATCCTCTCCACGATCTCGTTCCTTTGCGAGTTCGCGTGCGCCCGCTCACCGCCACGGACCTCTCCGAGCTCGAGGCCATGCTGCTCTCGGCCGGGATCGCCCGCGCGGAGGACATCGAGCGCGCCAAAGAGACGAGCCAGGGGCTCGGCCGCTTCGTGCGCTCCCTAGTGGGGCTGGACCGCCAGGCTGTGAGCGAGCTGTTCTCGGCGTTCATTGCCGAGGGCACCGCGAGCGCCGACCAGATCGGGTTCATTACGCTCGTCGTCGAGCATCCGACCGCTCGTGCCATAATGGATCTGGGCCTGCTTTACGAGAGCCCCTTCACCGACATCGCCCCCGGAGCTTCCAAATTGTCGCCATCGCGTGCGCCTCTCACCGTTTGAGCGAGTGAAGGACGCCGGCGCTGCGGCGCCAAGGGCTTTCCCGATACGTTGATGATCGTTGGTGGTCGCGGGTGTGATCAGGATGTGCCGCTGACGTCGGAAATCTCTGCGGAAAGGTCCATCATCCTTTGCGGAACAGTAGCTTGCGGGCGCCCAATAGGGAGATGAGCGCTGCCGAGCGACAGCAGTGCTCGCGAGTCACAAGTCCGTTCTACGGGTGGCAAGCAGCCTCTCCCTCCCGAACCCGTTGTGATCTGGCCACCCGCGCTCCAGCTGCGACAGGCTTGCACGCTACAGCAAAACGTTGAAATTCGGTAAAAAACGAAGACCTCAAATCAGTGCTCGAACTAATACTTAGCATCCGTCCTTACCTAACGACATGAATATTTTTGTTAACACGTTCGGCGAAATCTAATTGCAACAGCCTAAGCCGTTTACCGCCGCAGTATCACGACGGTTCGCAGGGCTGATCTCAGCTTAGTTGGGGGTAGCTGTGCTTGCTTCATTTTCCATTCGCGCCAAGCTGATTGGCGCCTTCAGCTTGCTCGTCTTGCTCACGATCGGGGTGGGTCTTGCCGGTGCAAACGGCGTCCGTGCCATGCAGGGCCTCATGGTCGAAGTGCAGACGAACTGGCTGCCCAGCGTCCGCTGGGCGGGCGCCCTCGACGCGGCGATCGGGGACGTGCGTGGAGCAGCCTTGCGGCACATCCTTGCTGTCGATGATGTTGCCATGCGCACGATCGACGGGCAGTTCGAGGCCGCAGTTCAGAGGGTCGAGCACGCACGTAAGGAATATGAGAAGTTCATCGCCTCGGCGGAGGAGCGGGCTCTCTACGAGGGCTTCGCGCGCAGCTGGGGCGACTTCATCCGTGAGACGAAGCTCGTCCTCGACCTATCGCGGGCGAAGCAGAAGGAGCGTGCGCGCGACGATTACGCAGCTAAGGCATTCCCGCTGGTCCGGACAGCGGCCGAGGCCGCCGACAAGATCATTGAGCTGAACAACCGTGGGGCAGAGGAGGCCAACAAGCGCAGCGAGGCGTCCTACGCAACGACGCTGATGATCGTCTTCGCCAGCCTCGGCGGTGGCGTTCTCGTCGGCGCCGTGCTGGCTCTGCTCATCATCCGCGGCATCTCCGGCGGGATTGCCTCCGTGGTGTCGCCGATGCAGGCGCTCGCTCGTGGCGAACTGAACGTGCAGGTTCCACACCGGGGCGAGAAGACCGAACTCGGCACGATCGCTGACGCGGTTCAGGTATTCAAGGACGCTTTGGTCGCCAAGAAGGCTGCTGACGAGGCTCTGGCTGTCGAGAACGAGGCCAAGATGCGCCGCGCCCAAATGGTCGACGAACTCACCAAGCGCTTCGAGGCGAAGGTCTCCTCCCTCACCCAAGGACTCTCCTCCGCTGCCACCGAGATGGAGGCGACGGCCCAGAGCATGACGTCCACGGCCAACCAGACCAACAACCAATCCATGACGGTGGCCTCGGCGGCAGAGCAGACCTCCTCGAATGTGCAGACCGTTGCGGCCGCCACGGAGGAGCTGTCGATCTCGGTCCAGGAGATCACCACCCAGGTGACCCACTCCTCCAAGATCGCCCATTCGGCCGTGGAGGACGCGCGCCGCACGGATAAGATCGTGCAGGCTCTTGCTGTGACCGCCGAGAAGATCGGAGGCGTGATCGCGCTCATCAACAACATCGCGGGTCAGACGAATCTGCTGGCCCTCAACGCCACCATCGAGGCCGCGCGAGCGGGCGAGGCTGGCCGGGGCTTTGCGGTGGTGGCGACCGAGGTCAAGGAGTTGGCGAGCCAGACCACCAAGGCCACCGAGGAAATCGGAGCGCAGATCGCCGAGGTGCAGACCGCGACGCGGGAGGCTGTCTCAGCGATCCAGAGCATTGGCCAAACCATCGGCAACATCTCCGACATCGCCAGCAGCATCGCGGCCGCCATGGAGGAGCAGGGAGCGGCCACCAAGGAGATTGCCCGCAACGTCCAGGAGGCGGCACGCGGCACCGAGCAGGTCACGGGCAACATCGCCGACGTGAAGCGCGGCGCAGGCGAGACGGGCGCGGCTGCAGCCCAGGTGCTTGGGGCAGCGCAGGAGCTGGCCCGCCACTCGAACGACCTCAGCCGCGAGGTCGAGGCGTTCCTCTCAGGTGTCAAGGCTGCATGACGAATGTGGCCGTGACCTGCCCGTCCTCGCTTTGAAGGTGCTCTGATGTCGAACGTTGTCTCTCTGCGGCCAGTCAAAGCCGAAGATGAAACGGACGTAGGTACGAACATCGCCCAATTTGCTGGGCAGCTGGCTCATCTGAGTCGCAGGGTAGCCGGTCTTCCAATCGACGGGGAAACACGGGCCGCGACGATGATTGGCCTGTGCGACGCGACCTTAGCTCTCAAACGTGCTGCCGAGGCGCTAGAAGCGGGCCTCCTAAAGCAGATCGCAATAACGAGACGAACTAGGCCGTGAACAATCCGAGTGGTCTTGACCCTCAGCCCGCCCGGCTCCCGCCGCGGCGGGCTTCTTTACAGGGTCAGGTTGAAGTATCCGAGCTTCCGGTCGGTATATTCCCCCCGGTCACAGTCTTCCTTACGGCGAGCATCAACATAAGGACCGCCAGTTCGCGCGGCAGACCAGAGTCCGTCGGCAGGACACCGGCCAACTTCCTCCCAAGGTGCCTTATGCCTGGGAGGGGTGGGAGGCTGGCGTACCTTTATGCCTGCATCGAACTAGTGATATTGGACGACAGCCGATTACATCCCGGCAGATCTAAAAAGGGAACTGTCTGCGCAGAATGGTCGTTCTGCGACATTGAGCCGCAATCTTCGAGCGGCACCCGGGGGGAGTCGACAGTGACAGGCGGGGATAAGCGGCAGCCTCACGCTGCCGAGGAGGCACGTTTCCGTAAGTTGGTGCAAGCGGTCGCTGATTACGCCATCTACATGCTGGATGCCTCCGGCGTGATCCAGACCTGGAACCCAGGAGCCCAGCGCTACAAGGGTTACACGGCGGAAGAGATCATTGGTCAGCACTTCTCGCGCTTCTACACGGACGAGGACCGCGCGACCGACCTTCCGGCACGTGCTCTCGACACTGCAGCACGCGAGGGTCGCTTCGAGCAGGAAGGCTGGCGCGTTCGCAAGGATGGC
>DASPJU010000429.1:0-2626 GCA_035628475.1 Salinarimonas sp.
CGGGCGCGCGAGGTCGACGCTGGCGGCCTCGAAGGCCGCGCGCAGGGCCTCGGGGCTCTTCAGGCGGCCGTTCTCCACCAAGGCGCCGTAGGGCACGTTGATCGCGCCCGGCATGTGGCCGGAGCGAAGCCCCGCGCGGGGCTCGGGCTCGGTGCCCTGGAAGCGGCCGGCGGGGCGTGCGTCGAGGACCTGGGCGGAGCCGGTCTCGAGCGCCCGCGTCACGTCGCGCAGGTCCGCCACCGCGCCGTGGTCGAGGCGGGCCGTGAAGTGGCGGCGCGCGCGCGGGCGCGCCGGGCCGTCCTCGATCGGGTGCCCGCCCTCCCGCCACGCCGGAAAGCCGCCCTCCAGGATGCGCACGTCGCGGGCCCCGAAGGTCCGGAAGGTCCACCAGACCCGGGGCGCGGACTGCAGCCCCATGCCGTCATAGACCACGATGGTCTGCCCGTCTCCGATCCCGGCGGCGCGCATGGCCGAGGCGAAGGCCTCGGGCGAGGGGAGCATGTGGGGCAGGTCGATGGCCGTGTCCTTCACGGCGTCGATGTCGAAGCGCACCGCGCCGGGGATGTGGCCGGCGAGGAACTCGGCGTCGGGATCGCGGTTCGCCGCGGGCAGGTACCACGAGGCGTCCACCACCACGATGTCGGGGGCCGCGAGCCGTTGGCTGAGCCAGTCGGCCGTCACGAAGGGGTTGGTCACGGGCGGTCTCCCTGCTGTCAGGCCAGCGCGATCCGCACCCGGCGGTTCTGCTTGCCCTTCTTCTCGATGTCGGTGATCGCGACGCGGCCGATCTCGCCCGTGCGGCGCACATGAGTCCCGCCGCAGGGCTGAAGGTCGATGCCCTCGATCTCCACGAGACGGACTCGGCCCGAGCCGCGGGGCGGCTTGACCGACATGGTCTTGACGAGGCCCGGATTGGCGTCGAGCTCCTCGTCGGTGATCCAGCGATCGGTGACAGGCGCGTCCCGGGCGATCAGCGCGTTGAGCCGCTCGGCGAGCTCCGTCTTGTCGAGGCCCGCGTCCGGGATGTCGAAGTCGAGCCGCCCGTCGCCCTCGCCGATGGCGCCGCCGGTGACGGGGAAGGGGAGCACCACGGAGAGCAGGTGCAGCGCGGTGTGGATGCGCATGCGCGGCAGGCGCCGCGCCCAGTCGAGGCGCGCCGTGACCCGGTCGCCGGGCGCCAAACCGGGGGCCGTGCCCTCGGCCGGGACGTGAGCGATGGCTTTGCGATCCTCCCCATAGACCGCGTTCGATATGGCGATCTCGCGGCCGTCCGCCGCCACGAGCCAGCCCGCGTCACCCGGCTGCCCGCCTCCTTGCGCATAGAAGACGGTGCGATCGAGGACCACGCCCCTGTCGGTCACGGCCACGACCTCGGCCGGGGTCTCGGTGAGATAGGCGTCGTGGCGGAAGAGGGGCTCTGTCATCGCGGCGCTCGGGCTCCTGCGGGGCCGCGACCGTAGAGCGGCGGACCGGGCGGTGGCAAGCGCGCGGCCGCGCATTCCGGGGAGCAGGTTGTCAGCGTGCCAGGCTTGGCGGGCGGCACCTCTCATACGCGATAGTGCGGACTTGATCGCGCGGCCCCCTGCTTCATTTTTTCCGAGGCGCCCAACCTTGACAAAGCGTGATCCGATCACGGGTCCGCGGCGTAAGGGAGAGGTGGACCGAGACGGCGCCTCGGCGTCGGGCAGGCAGAGAACCCCGTGACGACCCAACCCCCCGCCATGCCGCACGGTAACGCGCTCGACGCGCTTCTCGCGGGCTATGCCTGCGGGCAGCTCAGCGCGCCGCTGCACACGCTCGTGGCGAGCCATCTGGCGATTTCGCCGAAGAACCGCGCCTTCGTGGCCGATCTCGAGGCCGCCAACGGCGCGGCCTTGGCGGACGGCCCGCCCGCGCCCCTGCGCGACCGCGATGCGCGGCTCGCCGCGATCTTCGAGGGCGGGAGCGACGAGCCGATCGTGACCCGGCGCCCGCGCGGCGACGGCGTGATGCCGACCCCGCTCGTCCGCTATCTCGGCCTGGAGCTCGGCGAGGTGCCCTGGCGGACCCTGATGCCCGGCGTGCGCGAGTTTCGCGCCGAGGGCACCATGAAGGCGGGCGCGACGCTCTACTGGATCAAGGCGGGCCGGCGCATGCCCGCCCACACCCATGACGGCTCGGAATATACCCTCGTCCTCCAGGGCGCCTTCCATGATGTCGCGGGCCGCTACGAGCGCGGCGACATCGCCATCGGCGACGACGAGCTGGACCACTGCCCCACGGCGGACGCGAGCGCCGACTGCCTCTGCTTCGCGGTGACGGACGCTCCCCTGAGGCTCACCGGGCCGATCGGGCGGATCGTGCAGCGGTTCATGGGCGCTTGAAAGCCGCGGTGAAGGAGCCGAGGACGCCTTGAACGGCGTGTCCGCCCTTCAAATCCGCTCCAGCGCTACCTGCCTAACGTCGATGGTCCCCGTCCGGAAGCCCGCCTCGCAATAGGCGAGGTAATATTCCCAACGCCGGCGGAAGCGCTCGTCGAAGCGACCGCCGGACAGATCGGGCCAGGCGTCGCGGAAGCGCAGGCGCCATTCGACGAGGGTGCGGGCGTAGTCGGCGCCGAAGGCGCGCTCGCCCCGGCGCAGGAAGC
>DASPJU010000430.1:0-2227 GCA_035628475.1 Salinarimonas sp.
CTCGTCGAGGATCGAGAAGAAGGGCCGGGCCGCGGGCGGGGGCAGGTCGGTGCCCCTGAGGATGTCGATGTCGAGGCCCAGCCGCTCGGAGGCGATGCGCTCCAGGGTGTCGGCGTTGGGGTCCTGGGGAAAGGATTCGTAGACGTCGATCAGCGCCGCCACGTCCGCCGTGACGGCCGAGGACAGGCGGCGCGTCACGGTCTGCCAGTGCCGCTCCATGAAGACATAGGCGATCACCGACTGCAGCAGCACCATCGGGGCGATGATGATGATGAGCGAGCGGGCATAGAGCCCCTTGGGCATGATCGCGGCGAGCCGCCGCGCCGCGCGTTCGTAGAGCCGGCGCGGGCGGATGAGGAGAGGCGAGCGGGCAGGGGTCATGGGTTTGTCCCCCTCTCCCGGCCATGCGGGGAGAGGGCCTCAGCCCCCCTCGTCGGGGGCTGAGGCGAGCGCGGCAGCGCGAGGGGGCTTGGACGGGGGAGCTCTACCCTGAGACACCCCCTCACCCTGGCTGCGCTACGCTCCGCCAGCGTCGCCAGCCGGTCCGCCGGCGCCGCCCTCTCCCCGACCGCGGGGAGAGGGGAAGGAGCGCTCCGCCCCATCATCGCTCGACGACGAGGCGGTAGCCGACGCCGCGGACGGTCTGGAGGAAGACGGGGTTGGCGGGGTCGATCTCGATCTTGCGGCGCAGGCGGTTGATCTGCACGTCGACGGTGCGCTCGTTGGCCTCGCCCCCGCCGGTGAGCTCCTCGCGCGCCACGTTGTCGGAGCCGCGCGCGCCCAGGATCGTGAGGATCTCGCGCTCGCGCTCGGTGATGCGGATCACCTCCTCGCCGCGGGTGAGGATGCCGCGCTGGATCTGGAAGGTGAAGGGCCCGAACCGGATGTCCTCCTGGGAGGGCTCGGGCGCGGCGGCGGCCGGCGCCGTGTTGCGTCGCAGCACGTTGGCGAGCCGCAGGATGAGCTCGCGGGGCTCGAAGGGCTTCGGCAGGTAGTCGTCGGCCCCGATCTCCAGGCCCGTGACCCGGTCGGACGGGTTGGCGCGAGCGGTCAGCATGAGGATGGGCACGGTCGAGCCCCGGCGCACCCCGCGGGCATAGTCGAAGCCGTTCTCGCCCGGCATCATGACGTCGAGGACGAGGACGTCGAACACGAAGTGCTCCGACTTCGCCCGCGCCTCGGCGGCGCTCGCCGCCGTCGTCACCCGGTAGCCGTTCTCGGCGAGGAAGCGGGCGAGCAGCTCGCGCAGGCGCCGGTCGTCGTCGACCACCAGCACGTGGGGCGCGTGGTCGGGGATCTCGGGGCGGGACGCGGCGGCCTCGCTCATTGGGCGGCCTCGCGGGGGCGGCCCGAGACGAGGTCCAGGACCGCGGAATGCTCGGAGGGGTCGATCATGGCCAGCAGGAAGCGGCTCGCCGCGTCACGCGCGTCCGGCGGGACGCCCTCGAGCGCCCGCTGGACGCGACGGGTCTGGAGGCGGGCGAGGCGGAGCGCCAGCTCGTGGCCGGGCTCCGTGGTGAAGAGCAGGCGCTGGCGGCGGTCCTCGGTGCCGGGCCGGACCTCGACGAAGCCTGTCTCGATCAGCTCCTTGAGGACCCGGTTGAGGCTCTGCTTGGTGATGCGCAGGATGTCGAGGAGCCCCGCGATGGTGAGGCCCGGATGGCGGTCCACGAAATGGAGCACCCGGTGATGGGCGCGCCCGAAGCCGTAATCGGCGAGGATGCGGTCCGGATCGCCCACGAAGTCGCGATAGGCGAAGAAGAACAGCTCGATCAGCTCGTAGGCCGGGACCTCGCCGGGGCCGGGATCGCGGTGGAGCCGCGTCGGTTCGCTCACAGGGGTGTCCTCCGCGATTTTTACGTCAGCGTTGTTGACATATCTCAGGCCGAACGTTACCCGTCAACCCTGCGGCGCGACACATTAGAACGAAATGGCGCCCCGCGCGGCAATCCCCTGTCGGACCGGACGGGGGAGCCGGGCCGAAACGAACCAAGGAGCGTGCAGCGATGTCGGTCATCCCCTTCGATCAGCGCGACGGCTGGATCTGGTACGACGGCGGCCTCGTGCCGTGGCGGGACGCCAAGCTCCACGTCCTCTCCCACGGGCTGCATTACGGCTCCTGCGTGTTCGAGGGCGAGCGCGCCTATGGCGGCCAGATCTTCAAGTGCACGGAGCATTCCGAGCGCCTGAGGCGGAGCGCCGAATATCTCGACTTCGAGATCCCCTA
>DASPJU010000431.1:0-2664 GCA_035628475.1 Salinarimonas sp.
TCGTCGAGTCGGAGCCCGATTTCGCGGCGCTGCTGCGGGAGCGCTTCCCCCGGGCGCGGGTGGTCGAGATGGACGCGGCGGACCTGGCCGGGATCCGGGAGGTCAACCCGTCGCGCCGGGCGGGCGCCGTGGTGAGCGGGCTTCCGGTGCTCTCCATGCCCCGCGACAAGGTCGCGGCGATCCTGGCCGGCGCCTTCGCCCTGATGGGCCCCGGCGGCGTGTTCCGCCAGTTCACCTATACCCTCGCCTGCCCCATCCCGGAGCCGCTCCTTCGGGACCTCGGCCTGGACAGCCGCCTGGTCGGCTGGACGCTCGCCAACATGCCGCCCGCGCGGGTGTACGGGATCGCGCGGCGCGGCTGACCGGCTGGCGCGGCCTGCGCCGCCGTGGCACATCGGGCCCATGAACCTCTTCATCCTCACGGGAGCCGGGATCTCGGCGGAAAGCGGGCTCGGCACGTTCCGCGACACGGGCGGCCTGTGGGCCCGCTTCGACCCCATGAAGCTCGCGACGCCGGAGGGCTTCGCCCGCGATCCGGAGGCCGTGCACGCCTTCTACAACACCCGACGGCGCGCCATGGCGCAGGCCCGCCCCAACGAGGCCCATCGCGCGCTCGCCCGGCTCGAGGCGGCCCTGGGCGATCGCCTCCATCTGTGCACCCAGAACATCGACGACCTGCACGAGCGGGCGGGCTCGCGCCGCGTGGTCCACATGCACGGCGAGCTCCTGCGGCACCGCTGCACGGGTTGCGGCGCCGTCGAGCGAGGCGCCGACGACCTGGACCTCGACACGCCCTGCCCGGCCTGCGGGCGGACCGGGACGATGCGGCCCGACGTGGTCTGGTTCGGCGAGATGCCGATGCACATGGAGGCGATCGAGGACGCGCTGCTGGCGGCCGACCTCTTCGTGGCCATCGGCACCTCCGGCTCAGTCTATCCGGCCGCGGGCTTCGTGGCGCAGGCCCGCGAGGCGGGCATCCGCACCCTCGAGATCAACCTGGAGCCCGCTGACAATGCCCGCCTGTTCGATGCCGGGCGCTACGGTCCCGCGAGCGAGACCGTGCCGGCCTGGGTCGAGGACGTGCTGCGCGAGCGGGGATGAGGATCGCTACGCCCGCGCGAAGAGCGGGACCCCGGGCCGGCGCAGCACCAGCACCAGCACCGCGCCGACGGCGAGGCCGCCCAGATGCGCGAACCAGCCCACGCCCTCGTCGCCGCCGAAGAAGGCGGCGCCGACCTGGAACAAGACCCAGAACGTGATGGCCCAGCTCGCACGGACCCGCAGCGGGATGCCCTTGAGGAACAGGCCCCACAGCCGCACCCGCGGATAGAGCATCACGTAGGCCGCGACCACGCCCGCGATCGCGCCCGAGGCGCCGACCAGAGGATGGACCGAGTCGGGGGCGAGCAGCGCGTGCGCCAGGCAGGCGCCGATGCCGCACAGAACGTAGAACAGCAGGAAGCGCCCATGCCCCATGGCGTCCTCGACATTGTCGCCGAACACCCACAGGAACAGCATGTTGCCGATGAGATGCAGCCAGGTGGCGTGCAGGAACAGGCTCGTCACGAGGGTGAGCGGAGCCGGCACGAAGGGCAACCCGTCCGGCAGCGCCTCGGTGCCGAACAGGACCGAGGGGATGAGCCCGAGCCCCGCATAGATCCAGGTGGAGTTCATGGGCAGGAGGCCCAGCGCGATCGGCACGAAGGCCAGCACGCACAGGGCGATGAGCCCCCGGGTCACGAACGGCGCCCGGACGAAGCGCACCGGCAAGCCGTCATGGAGGGGCACGAACATCGGGCTAGCGGTTCTGGCCCGGCACCCAGAGCACGTCCCCCTCGCCGCGGCCGTTCACGAAGCGCGCGGCGACGAACAGGAAGTCCGACAGGCGGTTGAGATATTTCACGACCTCCGGCGAGACCACCTCGTCGGGCCGCTGCGCCAGCTCCACGGCGAGGCGCTCGGCGCGACGGCAGGTGGTGCGGGCGAGATGCAGGGCCGCGGCCGCCGGCGTGCCGCCGGGCAGCACGAAGGAGCGCAGGGGCTGGAGATGCCCGTTGAGGGCGTCGATGTCGCCCTCCAGCCGGTCCACCTGTCCCTGCGTGATCCGCAGGGGCTCGTAGGACAGGGCCTCGCCCGTCTCGGGGGTCGCGAGGTCGGCGCCGAGATCGAAGAGGTCGTTCTGGATGAGCCCCAGCATCCCATCGACCTGCGGGTCGCTCGCGCCGGTGTGGAGCCGCGCCAGGCCGATGCAGGCATTGGTCTCGTCGACCGTGCCGTAGGTGTCGATGCGCAGGTCGAACTTCAGGCGTCGCTCGCCCGTGGCGAGGGCGGTGGTGCCGCCGTCACCCGTGCGGGTATAGATCCGGTTCAGGACGACCATGAGGGCTCAGAACGTGTAGCCGAGCCGCGCGCCGACATTGGTGAGGCCGCGATTCGCGTTGCAGATGCCGGCGTTCGAGAGATGCTCGACCGTCGCCATCACGTTCCAGTTCTGGCTGATGCGGAAGCCGAGCGAGGCCGATTCGCGGAAGAGCGGGGAACAGCCGAGGGCCGAGCGGTCGAGCGGCACGTTGCGGCCCGTCTCCCCGTTGTGGACCGCGCCGCCGAAGCTCGCCTCCACGAAGATCCGGTCCGTGATGTCGATGGTCCAGGTCAGCCCTGCAT
>DASPJU010000432.1:0-5486 GCA_035628475.1 Salinarimonas sp.
GCGGGCAGGCCCGACAGCAGGAGGAGGGCGGCGGCAAGGCTGGCGAGGGGGCGGATCATGCGGGGCTCAGGGACGGGACGGCGGCGGGGGCGCGGCCTCGGAAGTGCGGGTGACGGGCGTGCTGGAGGGCGCGGCGAACTCGGACCGCACGCGGCCCTCGAAGGTGATGCGGCGGCCGTTGTCGACGACCTCGAGGCTGTCGGCCTCGATCGTGCCGTTGGGCATCTCGATCCGGACGGGCTCCTTGGACACCACGGTGCCGGCCTTGAAGTCAATCGAGGCCCGCCGCAGGGTGCCGCGATAGCCGGAATCGGTGGTGACCACGATGTCGTCGCGCAGCTCGAGCTGCTCCTTCTGGGTGTCGAACACGCCGCGCGCCGCCTCGAGCCGCGCCTGCGTACCCACCTCGTCGACGGTCATGCGCCCGCGCATCGTGACGAGCTCCACGATGGTCGGGCGGCGCACGTCCTGCACGGCCTGGGCCGCCGTGATGTCGTAGGGCCGTGAATCCTTCTGGAAGCCCGTCAGCCGGGGCTGCTCCATGGTGATCTTCGTGCCCGACAGGTTGAGGCCACCGATCGACAGGCCGCCGATGCTCAGCCGCCCGAAGGGATCGAAGATCACGACGACGAGGACCAGGGCCACCGCGACGCCCGCGCCCAGCGGGATGGCGCGGCGCAGCCAGCGCACCCGCGACGAGTGGCGGCGGGCCCGCTCGTAGGCGAGCGCCCGCGGGTCGCCCGTGGCGACCGCCGGCCCGCCGCGCTCGTCCTCCTCCATCCGCAATGCCCGATCCCCTGCCCGCCCGTGGCGTCGATCCGACCGGTTGCCCGAGCGGCGTGGCGAAGTTGTGGCCGGGACCATGATCCCGGACACCTTAAGGGCGCGTCAACTATGCGCGAAGATATCCGTCTCGGGCCACCCCGCCAGGTCGAGCCGCGCCCGCGTCGGCAGGAAGGCGAAGCAGGCCCCCGCGAGGCCGGCCCGCCCCTCGCGGGCCAGAAGCGCGTCCAGGCGCTCCTTCAGCGCGTGCAGGTGCAGGACGTCGGAGGCCGCGTAGTCCACCTGCGCGGGGGTGAGCGCGTCCGCCCCCCAGTCCGAGGATTGCTGCTGCTTCGACATCTCGACACCCAGGAGATCGCGGCACAGGTCCTTCAGGCCGTGCCGGTCGGTATAGGTGCGGGTGAGCTTCGAGGCGATCTTGGTGCAGTAGACCGGCTCCGGCATGACCCCGAAGGCATGGTGGATCGCGGCGAGGTCGAAGCGGGCGAAGTGGAAGATCTTGAGCACCCCCGGATCGGCGAGGATCCGCAGGAGGCGCTCCGGCGGCGGCCCGCCGCGGGGGATCTGGACCACGTCGGCCGAGCCGTCGCCGCGCGAGACCTGCACGACGCACAGCCGGTCGCGCAGGGTCTGGAGGCCGAGCGTCTCCGTGTCGACGGCGAGCGCCGGCCCGGGATCGAAGCCCTCGGGCAGGTCGCCCAGGTGCAGGCGCGCCGTCATCCGGGTCACGCCGGCTCGAACCGGATGGGGTGGGCGCCCTTGTAGAGCACCGTGCGCCCCAGCCCGTAGACGTTCTCCATGCCCTCCACGATGGTGAGGAAGTGGTTGCCCGCGAGCTGGCCCGCCTTGCTGGCGAAGTGGCAGGCCCCGTAGGCCATCAGGATCTCGGTCTCGCTGACCCCGCCCGGGTAGAGGATGAACTGGCCCGGCGACGGATAGCTCGTGGCGTTCTCGTAGCCCACGCCGAAATCGAGGTCGCCCAGCGGCATCCACACCGCCTCGCCCGACCAGCGCACATGGATGATCTCGGAAACGAAGGGCAGCGCCCCGACGAAGGCCTCCACGGTCTTGGGCGCGTTCGCCCGCTCGAGGCGCCCCACGAAGGTGTGCGGCCCGGCGATGATCTTGAGGTGGTCCATAGCGGTCTCCGGCGGTCGGGCCCCACCCGTCGCAAATCGCGGCGGCGCTTGCAAGATCGGCGCGCGTTGACAATCCCCCGCCCCGCCGCCATGAAGCGCGCGCCCGCGCGCCGCGGGCCCACGCGCTCTCCTCGGTGCCTGATGCCCCGTCTGGTGATGAAGTTCGGCGGCACGTCCGTCGCCAATGTCGAGCGGATCAAGAACGTCGCGCGGCACGTCAAGCGCGAGGTCGATGCGGGCTACGACGTCGCCGTGGTGGTCTCGGCCATGGCGGGCAAGACCAACGAGCTCGTGGGCTGGTGCAAGGAGGCCTCGACCCTCTACGACCAGGCCGAGTACGACGTGGTCGTGGCCTCGGGCGAGCAGGTCACCTCGGGGCTGCTCGCCATCGCGCTCCAGGACATCGGCGTCCCGGCCCGCTCCTGGCAGGGCTGGCAGGTGCCCATCCTCGCGTCGGAAGCCCACGGCAACGCCCGCATCGCGGACATCGACGGCTCGGCGATATTGGCAGGGTTCGCCGAGCGCAAGGCGGTGGCGGTGGTCTCCGGCTTCCAGGGCGTGCACCAGCCCACCGGTCGGGTCGCGACCCTGGGGCGCGGGGGCTCCGACACCAGCGCGGTGGCGCTCGCCGCGGCCATCAAGGCCGAGCGCTGCGACATCTACACGGACGTGGACGGCGTCTACACCACCGATCCCCGCATCGTCGCCAAGGCCCGCCGCCTCGACCGCGTCGCCTTCGAGGAGATGCTGGAGATGGCCAGCCTGGGCGCCAAGGTGCTCCAGGTGCGCTCGGTCGAGCTCGCCATGGTGCACGGCGTGCCCACCTACGTGCGCTCCTCCTTCGACGACCCGTCGAGCCCCAATCCCGGCACCCTCATCTGCGACGAGGAAGACATCGTGGAACAGCAGATCGTCACCGGCATCGCCTATTCCAAGGACGAGGCCCAGATCACGCTGCGCAACGTGGCCGACAAGCCCGGCGTCGCGGCCATGATCTTCATGCCGCTGGCGGACGCCAACATCAACGTCGACATGATCATCCAGGTCGTGTCCGACGACAGCGTCACCACCGACATCACCTTCACGGTCCCCTCCGTCGAGTTCGATCGCGCCCGCACGATCCTGGAGCGCAACCAGGCCGAGATCGGCTACCGGGCGCTCCAGGGCGCCACCGACGTCGTGAAGGTCTCGGCCATCGGGGTGGGCATGCGCAGCCACGCGGGCGTCGCGGCCCGGGCCTTCCGGGCGCTCGCCGAGAAGGGCATCAACATCCGCGCCATCACGACCTCCGAGATCAAGTTCTCGGTGCTCATCGACGCGGCCTATACGGAGCTGGCGGTGCGGACGCTGCACTCGCTGTATGGGTTGGATAGGGCGTAGGGACGCCTCGCCTCGTCATTACGGGGCGCCCGCAGGGCTCCCGGCTTCGCCGAGCCCCGGAACGACAAGGGGCTCTCCCGTGCCCACTCCGCCCTTGCCGTCCCGCCCCCCCACTCGCTATAGCGCTGTTCACGCGCGCCGCCGCTTCGCATCGCCGGCGCCGACCGACCATGGCTGAAGACCGGCTGCCCCCTGCCGGCGAAGGAGCGTCCCCTGCCCATGCGTGGTGCTCTCGGCGGTCCGCGCGTTCTCCTGCGCCGCCTCCGCGAGATCATGGCGGAGCCGGTGAACGCGCAGGTGCGCCTCGACCGCATCGTGGTGCTGATCGCCGCCAACATGGTCGCGGAGGTGTGCTCCGTCTACGTGATGCGCGCCGACGGTATGCTGGAGCTCTACGCCACGGAGGGCCTCAACCGCGAGGCGGTGCACCTCACCACCATGCGGGCCGGCGAGGGCCTGGTGGGCCTCATCGCCCAGGAGGCGAGCCCGCTCGCCCTGTCGGACGCCCAAAGCCACCCCGCCTTCTCCTACAAGCCCGAGACGGGCGAGGAGATCTATCACGGGTTCCTAGGGGTGCCCATCCTGCGGGCGGGCGACACGCTGGGCGTGCTCGTCGTCCAGAACCGGGCCCGGCGCACCTATAACGAGGAGGAGGTCGAGGCCCTCCAGACCACCGCCATGGTGGTGGCCGAGATGATCGCCTCGGGCGAGCTCCAGGCCCTCGCCCAGCCCGGCACCGCCATCGCCTCGAAGCGCCCGCTCTCCCTGAACGGCGTCGTGCTGGCCGAAGGCGTGGGCCTCGGCCACGTGGTGCTGCACGAGCCCCGCGTGGTGGTGAAGAACCTCATCGCCGAGAACGTGGACGCGGAGGTCCGCCGCCTGGAGGCGGCCATCGCCGAGGTGCGGGCCTCCATCGACGAGCTCATCGACCGGGGCGACGTGGTCCATGGCGGCGAGCACCGGGAGGTGCTCGAGACCTTCCGCATGTTCGCCCACGACCAGGGCTGGCTGCGGCGCATGCGCGAGGCGGTGCTCTCGGGGCTGACCGCGGAGGCGGCCGTCGAGCGCGTGCAGTCCGACAACCGCGCCCGCATGCTGCGCCAGACCGATCCGTACCTTCGCGAGCGCCTGCACGACCTCGACGACCTGGCGAACCGGCTGCTTCGCCGCCTCTCGGGCCAGGACTTCGTGGCGCCCCGCGAGGCGCTGCCGGAGAACGCCATCCTGGTGGCCCGCTCCATGGGCCCGGCGGCGCTCCTCGACTATGACCGGGCGCGCCTGCGCGGCCTCGTCCTCGAGGAGGGGGGCCCCACCAGCCACATCGCCATCGTGGCCCGGGCGCTGGGCATCCCGGCGGTGGGCGAGGTCGAGGCCGTCACCACCCTCGTGGAGAGCGGGGACGCCATCATCGTCGACGGGGTCGCGGGCGAGGTCCAGGTCCGCCCGAAGCCCGACGTCGAGGCCGCCTATGGCGAGAAGGCGCGGGTGCGCGCCCGGCGCCAGGAGCAGTATCGGCGCCTGCGCGACGTGCCGGCGGTCACCCGGGACGGGGTCGCGATCGAGCTCCAGCTCAATGCGGGCCTGCTGGTCGACCTCTCGCATCTGGAGGACACGGGCGCGGCCGGGATCGGGCTGTTCCGCACCGAGATCCAGTTCATGGTCGCGGAACGCATGCCCTCCACGGCCGAGCAGCAGAAGCTCTATCGCGCCGTGCTGGAGGCCGCGGGGGACTGCCCCGTCACCTTCCGCACCCTCGACATCGGCGGCGACAAGATCCTGCCCTACATGCGCGCCGTCGAGGAGGAGAACCCGGCGCTCGGCTGGCGGGCGATCCGCATCGGCCTCGACCGGCCGGGCCTGCTGCGCAGCCAGATCCGGGCGCTGCTCAAGGCCGCGGCGGGACGGGCGGTCAAGATCATGTTCCCCATGGTGGCGACCGTCGAGGAATTCGCCCGCGCCAAGGCGCTGGCCCAGCGCGAGCGCGCCTATCTGGAGCGCCACGGCCACGCCCTGCCGACCGCGATCGAGCTCGGCGTCATGGTCGAGGTGCCCTCGCTCCTGTTCCAGATCGACGAGATCGCCCGGGAGGCGGACTTCCTCTCGGTCGGTTCCAACGACCTGATGCAGTTCCTGTTCGCGGTCGATCGCGAGAACCGGCGCGTCGCCAACCGCTTCGATCCCCTG
>DASPJU010000433.1:0-2141 GCA_035628475.1 Salinarimonas sp.
TCGTGCGGAAGGGCTTCCGCCCCGTCACGGGATAGGCGACGGGGTCCGAGGAGTGGATGCGCTGCACGGCGCTGCGATCCGGCAGGACGAAGAGGATCGTCAGCAGCCGGAAGCCGATCGTACGGCGGATGGCGTCTTCGACGGCGGCGAAAACCTCCTGCGGTTCCTTCGCGTGGTTCAGCGTGCGGGCGAGGCCGGCGGTGACGGAGAGCAGGTCGGGCATGGGGCGTGGTCCGGTGTTCGCCGATACCCTCGCGAGGCGAGCGGCGCGCGGCAAGAGGATCCGGTGCCCCGGATCGCTGGCCGCCCGTCAGCTTGTCCCCTCGCGCGCGCGATGCTCGGCGAGCAGGGCGTCGAGGAGGGCCGGCGAATGGCGAAAGTTGGTCGCACGCAGCGCGGCAAAGGCTGCTTTTAGGTCGAGCAGCCGCGCGCCCGCAGCACGCATGAGCAGACCGACCGTTCCGACGGCTTCAAAGCCCCGATTGCGCGCCATCGTGGTCCCGGCGCGGTCGTCCATCAGAAGCAACGCGGCGCTGAGAGTGTCCGCGAGCGCGAGCGCGGCCCGTTCGCCGGCGCCCAGTCGGGACTGCACCGCAGCCGTCGCCGCTGGATCGGAATGGATCGAAACCCAGGGCGGCAGCTCGGATACCCAGGCGCGCACAGCGGCTGGCGCATTGGCATGGCGGAGCTCGCCGATGACGGCGGCGGGCACGGCGACACGTCCGAACAGCCGCGGCAGAACGTCGATATGGCCGATCAGGACGAGATAATGGAGCGGCCCTGTGTCCGCGACGATGACAGGGGCCTCATCGGGCACCGTCAGAAGCCGAGCCGCTTCAGAGTCTCCACCTCGCGATGAATGTCCTCCAGGGTCACGGGCTCATAGACCCCGCGCTCCTTCAGAAATCCGTCGAGCTCGTGGCGCGTCTCGATGCCGAGCAATTGGCGCAGCTCGTAGGCGGTGAGTTGCCCGGCCTGGTAGGCCTCGACGGCGAGCGCCTCCAGCGCGCGCCGGTCCAGCGCGGGCCCGGGGCCGCCCAGGCGCTCGGCCAGCGCGGCTGGGATGTGCACATCCACGGTGCGGGCGTCGTCGGGCATGGAGGCCTCGTGGTGACGCGCCATCATATAGGCGGGCGCCGGGCGCGGAGGAACGCCGAACCCGCCGGGCCATCCACCGCCAGGGCACCAGTCGGGAAATAGGAATATTTCCTTGATGTCCCTGCGCGGGAAGGATAGAGTTCCGGCCCTGCGCCCTCCCTGCACGGACCCGCCATGCCCACCCCCTCCCCCATGAACCCCCTCGGCCTCCCCCGCCACACCATCCACCGCCGCCCCTGGCAGCCGCTCACGGATGCCGAGTACGCCGCCCTCCTCCCCTTCCTCCCGCACGAGGGCGGACGCGGCCGGCCCACGGACCGCCGCAAGACCCTCAACGCCATCTTCTGGGTCGCCTGCTCCCGCGGCCCCTGGCGCGAACTCCCTTCTCATCTCGGCAAGGCCGAGACCGCCGCCCGCGCGCTCCGCCGCTGGGCGCGCAGGGGCTTTCTCGAACGCCTGCTCCTCGCCGTCTCGAACCACCCGCTCGGCGGCGGCACCGAGGCGCTGCGGGGCCTCGCCTGGTACATCTGCCGCGCCTTCCGCCGCATGAGCCGCCTGCTGGGCGAGGAGGCAGTGCAGCTCGCCGCCCGCCTCCGCCTGGTCCCCGCCCTGCCGGCGCTCCACCCCGCGATCCCGAATCCGATTTTGTCCGAAACCGTGCAAAGCCTTGTGGATCAGGACCTTGCGCGGCTGCGCACGGCGCCGCGCGCGGAAGGTCTCGCGCTCATCGAGCGCTTGAAGCTGGCGCACCGGGTGCTCCAGCAATGCGCGGGCAACCGGCGGAAGTGGCGGCTGAAGTAGAGGCGCGAGGTGCAGGCGCCCCAACGGCCCGTGGATGGGAGCCTCCCTCGACAGAGCTGGCCGGTGCTGGTTGTCTGGCGCCCTTCTTCGAGGAGGGACGCGTGAGCATCAACGGCAAGGCCTATATCGTCGGGGCCTTCGAGCACCCGACGCGCAAGGCGGAGGACAAGTCCGTCGCGCAGCTGCATGCGGAGGTCGCCTATGGCGCGCTGCAGGATGCCGGGCTGACGAAGGACGACGTG
>DASPJU010000434.1:0-10372 GCA_035628475.1 Salinarimonas sp.
GACGTCGCGCGCCGACATGGCGGCGCGGCGGAAGAGACGCGATTCCTCCATGTCGGCCCGCTTGGCGAACTCCGAACGGGTCGGGCCGGGGCACAGGGCCGTGACCCGCACGCCGCGCTCGCGCACCTCCTCGTGCAGCGCCTCCGAGAAGGAGAGCACATAGGCCTTGGTGGCGTAGTAGACCGCCATGTTCGGCCCCGCCTGGAAGGCGGCCGTGGAGGCGACGTTCATGATGCCCCCGTCGCCCCGCGCCAGCATGGCCGGCAGCGCCAGATGGGTAAGGCGGGTCAGCGCCGTCACGTTGAGGGCGAGCATGCCCATGACCTCGTCGAGAGGCTGCCCCGCGAAGGAGCCGCGCAGGCCGAAGCCGGCATTGTTGACGAGGTTCGTGAGTGCGATGCCCCGCCCCTCCACCTCGCGCATCAGCGCGTCCGGCCCGTCCGGGTCCGCGAGGTCGGCGGCCACGATCTCGGCGCGGCCGCGATGGGCCGTCTCGATCTCGCGCCCCAGGGCCTCCAGGCGGTCGCGGCGGCGCGCCGTGAGGACCACGTGATGGCCGCGCGCGGCGAAGACCCGCGCCAGCTCCGCCCCGATCCCGCTCGAGGCGCCCGTCACCAAGGTCCAGCGCGTATTCGGCATGCCCGTCCTCCTGTTTGCTGCAGGGCTATCGCATAGGGCCGCGAACGGTTCCCGTCACCCCCGCCCGGCTCCCGTCGGGATCGCGCGCTCCGGCCCGGGCGCCCGGATCGACGGCGCCGCGGCCAGGGGATCGCACGGCCTGCGCGCCCGCGCAACGGGCGCGCAGGCCCTTATCCAGGCGGAGGTTCACATGGGTAAGGGCAGGAATTTTAGGGCTGATGTCGGATGTCGGACAGACAAGGCTCGCGGGGCTGCGATAAGTCGCGCTTAGCTTCGCCGGCCAACGTAAAATCCAATCGGTATAGGACCGCGACAGCTTCAGGGGCGACGATGCGGCGCAAGGGGGATGCTCAGACGGACGGCATGCTGCTCCTGCGCGGGCAGGTGGTGACCAACCGCCTGATCGCCTCGCTCAAGCCCCAGGACCTCTCCGTGCTGGAGCCCTTCCTCGATCCCGTCCTGCTGTCGCGGGGCGAGGTCCTGTTCGAGCCCGGCGACGACGTGGTGGCGACCTATTTTCCTGCCGCCGGCACCATGGCCTCCCTGGTCGTGCCCATGGCGGACGGCCGGGCCGTCGAGGCGGCCTCCATCGGGCGCGAGGGCGCGGTGGGCGGCATCGTCTCGGCGGGCAACAAGCCCGCCTTCGCCCGGGCCGTGGTGCAGATGCCCGGCACGGCGCTGCGGATCGAGGCCGCGCGCCTCGACGAGGCGAAGGACCGCTCCAAGACCCTGCGCGACCTCTTCGCGCGCTACGCGGACGCGCTGCTCGCCCAGGTGCTCCAGTCGGTCGCCTGCAACGCCCTCCATACGATCGAGCAGCGCTATGGCCGCTGGCTCCTGATGACCCAGGACCGGGTCGGCGGCAGCGAGCTCGAGCTCACCCAGGAGTTCCTCTCCGAGATGCTGGGCGTGCAGCGCACCACCGTGACGGCGGCCGCGCGCACCCTCCAAGACAGGGGCGTCATCCAGTATCGGCGCGGACGCATCACCATCCTGGACCGCCCCCGCCTAGAGCGGCTGTCCTGCGAATGCCACGAGACCGTCCGACGGCACTACGATCGGGTGATGCCCGCCGTCCCCGCCCTCGCGCTCACCGAGCCCGAAGTGACGACCGACCTCGGCTAGGGCGGGGCACCGCGCCGGCGCCTCGGGGACCAACGGCTCCGTTCCGCCCGGTCGAGCGTTGGTGTATCGAGAGACGCCCCGCCGCGCTGCCGGAGGCGCCCCCTGGGATTCGCGAGGCGCATCACGCGAAGGGATGTCCAGCCTGCTGCCGAAGCCTGCTCCCTCGTCCGCGCCGACCGAGCCCCGGAGCGCCGGAACCGCGCCCTTCCTGGCGCTGATCGTGGCGTCCCTGCTCCTGCCGCTGCTCGCCTTCGTCCTCGCGGCGGCCCAGAACAGGGCGCATCTCGCGGAAGCCGCCGAGATCGAGGCGCGACGGGTGACCCGCATCTTCGCCGAGCATGCCCTGAAGGTGCTCGAGACGGACGAGCAGGTCCTGCGCCGCGTCGACAGCCGCCTGCGCGGGATGAGCTGGGACGAGGTGCGCGCCTCCGCCGACGTGCGGGCCTATCTCGCCCGCGTTGTGGCCGAGACCCCGCATCTGTCCGGGGCCGGGCTCGTCGACCCGGCCGGGCGCCTTGCCCAGCTCGGCGAGCCCCACGTCCCGCCCGTGGACCTGAGCGACCGCGACTACGTGATGCGCGCGGCGCCGGGAGACGCCGCGCAATCCTACGTCTCGGTCCCGGTCGAGGGCCGGATCAGCGGCCGCTCGCTGTTTCGCGTCACCCGTCGCACCCTGGAGGGGCCCGCGGGCGGCGTGGCCTTCGTCGCGATGGATCCGGACTACCTCGTCGGCTTCTATCGCTCGGCGACGCGCCCGGGCGACTCGGTCACGGTGGCGCGCGCCGACGGGGCCGTGCTGGTGCGCGATCCCCCGGTCACCACGGGCGCCCAGGTCCTCAGCCCCGAGAGCGGCCTCATGCGCTCGATCACGCGCGGCGAGCGCGGGGTCTATCGCACCACATCCGAGCTCGACCGGATCGAGCGCATCCACGCCTATGAGAGGATCGGCCCCTACCCGGTCTATGTCAGCTACGGCCTCAGCATGACGGCGGTCGCGGCGGAATGGCGGCGCAACGTCCTGGCCTACGGGATCGTGGCCGCCCTCGCGGCCCTGGGGCTTGCCGCCCTCAGCCTCGTCGCGATGCGCCGCGCCGCCCAGGAGCGCCGGTCCTTCCGCCGCTGGCAGGAGGAGACGCGGCGGCGCGAGGCCGCCGAGGCGGCCCTGCGCCAGTCGCAGAAGATGGAGGCGGTGGGGCAGCTCACGGGGGGCGTCGCCCACGACTTCAACAACCTGCTGACCGTCATCATCGGCAACCTCGACATGGCCCGCCGCCGCATGGGCCCGGCCGACGAGCGGGTCGGCCGGGCCATTGACAACGCGCTCCAGGGGGCGCAGCGGGCGGCCTCGCTCGTCGAGCGCCTGCTCGTCTTCTCGCGCCGGCACCCCCTGGCGCCCCAGCCCGTCGACCTGCGAAGGCTCGTCGACGGCATGGCGGACCTGCTGCGCCGGTCGCTCGGGGAGAACGTGGCCCTCACCGTCGACATTCCCGAAGACGTCCCGCCCGTCGCGACCGACCCGAACCAGCTCGAGACGGCCCTCGTCAACCTCGCGGTCAATGCCCGCCACGCGATGCCCGCGGGCGGCCGGCTCGCGATCGCGGCCGCGCGCGCCGACCCGCCCGCCGACGCGGACCTCGCCCCGGGCGATTACGTGGCGCTCTCGGTGACCGACACCGGCATCGGGATGCCGCCCGAGGTGCTGGAGCGGGTGTTCGAGCCCTTCTTCACCACGAAGCCCATTGGCCAGGGTACGGGCCTGGGGCTCTCCCAGGTCTATGGCCTGGCGCGCCAGTCCGGCGGCGGCGTGACGGTCGACAGCCGCGAGGGGCACGGCACCACGATCCGCCTCGTCCTGCCCCGAGCCCGCGCGAGCGCGCCCGTCGGAGAGGGACCCGAGGAGGAAGCCGGCCTCCCGCCTGGCGGGCGCGAGCGCGTCCTCCTGGTCGAGGACCAGGCGGGCGTGCGCCAGTTCATCGGCGAGACCCTGCGCGACCTGGGCTACGGCGTGATCGAGGCCGGCGACGCCATTGAGGGCTTCTCCCTTATCGAGCGCCATCCCGACATCGCCCTGCTGCTCGCCGACATCGGCCTGCCGGGCGACAGCGGCGAGGCGCTCGCGGAGCGGGTCCGCCGCCTGCGTCCACATCTGCCGATCGTCCTGATCACGGGACGCGCCGGCGACGAGCCGGTGCCGCCGGGCACCGCGCTCCTGCGCAAGCCCGTGGCGGCGGCGGGGCTCGCGCGCGCCGTCCGCGAGGCGATCGACGCCGCCCCCGCCCAGGAGGGCGGCTTTGCATGACGCCACGTCACCCGCGGTAGGCTCCCGCTCCGGCCGACCCGGCGCTTGATTCGGGCGGCGCGGCGGGCCCGCCGACGGGCCGTGGGGGCATGATGCGAACGACCTTCAGGGGTGCCGCGACGGCGCGGGCGTGCCGGCCCGCCCGGCCGGTGAGCCCGCCTCCGTGACCGCGCTCCCGCGGGCGCGCTCGGCGCTCTCCCTCGTCTCGCGTCTCGTCCGGGCGGCGGCCCGTCCGTTCTCGCGGACCACCGAGGCGTCGAGGCGCCTCGCGGAGGTCGAGGAGCGGCTCCGCCTGGCTCTGTCGGGCGCCCGCGCCGGGTTCTGGGAGGTCGATCTCGCGGCGCCGGCCCTGCGCTGCGACGAGAGCTTCCGGGCCCTGTACGGCTTCCCCCCGAACGAGCCCGAGGATCGCGCGCGCTGGCGCGACCGGATCCATCCCGAGGACCTGCCGCGTCTCCAGTCGGAGCTCGACGAGGCGCTCGCCGGCGACGTGACGGCGTGGAACCGCGAGTTCCGGATCCTGCACCCCACCGAGGGCGAGCGCTGGATCCACGACCGGGTGCGCGTGCGCCGCGACGGACGAGGGCGCCCGGTCGCCTATGGCGGCCTGCACTTCGACTTCACCCCGCGCAAGCGCATGGAGGACGCGCTGCGCGAGCGCGAGACGCGCCTGCGCCTCGCCCAGACGGCGGCGCGCATCGCGAGCTGGGACTGGAACGTGGCGACCGGCGCGGTGGCGTGGCTCGGCCCCATGCAGGCGCTCCTGGGCCTCGATGCCGACCATCCTCCGAGCACCGAGGTCTTCATGGGGATGATCCATCCGGAGGACCGTGCCGACGTCGACGCCGCGCTCGCCGCGACGCTGGCGGGCGGGGGCGCCCTCGACACGGAGTTCCGCATCGTGCGGCGCGACGGCGCCGTGCGCTGGCTCGCCGGGCGGGCCGAGGTGGTCCGCGACGCGACGGGCGCGCCCACGCGCATGCTGGGGGTCAATTACGACGTCACGGCCCGCAAGGAGGCCGAGGCGGCGCTCGCCCGGCTCAACGCCGACCTCGAGCGCCGGGTGCAGGAGGGCGCCGCCAAGGTCGCCCACCTGCAGAAGATGGATGGGCTGGGCCGCCTGACGGGGGGCATCGCGCACGACTTCAACAACCTGCTGGCGGTGGTGATGGGCAACCTGGAGGCGCTTCAGGCGCGCCTGGCGGGGGACGAGCGCTCCGCTCAGCTCGTCGCGAGCGCCCTGCGGGGCACCGAGCGGGGAGCGGCCCTGACCGGGCGCCTCCTGGCCTTCGCCCGCCGCCAGGAGCTCAACCCCGCGCCGGTCGACGTCTCCGCCCTCGTGCGGGGGATGTCCGACCTCCTGTCGCGCTCCCTCGGACCGGGGATCCGCGTCGAGACGCGCTTCGCCGAGGCCCTCGACCCCGCCCTCGTCGATGCGGGCCAGCTCGAGCTCGCGCTCCTCAACCTCGCGGTCAACGCCCGCGACGCCATGCCGGACGGCGGCCGCCTGGTCTTCGCGGTCGACGCGGTCGAGGCCGGCGGCGACGGCGCGCTTCCGGCGGGCTCCTATATCCGCATCCAAGCGATCGACGCCGGAATGGGCATGGACGCCGAGACCCTGGCCCAGGCCGCCGAGCCCTTCTTCACCACGAAGGCAGTCGGCAAGGGCACGGGGCTCGGCCTGTCGATCGTCCACGGGCTCGCGGCCCAGTCGGGGGGCGCGTTCTCCCTGCGCAGCGCCCCGGGCGAGGGCACCACCGCGGAGATCCTGCTGCCCCGCGCCCGCGCCGGGGCGCCGGTCCCGCTCGCGCCCGCTCCCTTCGAGCGCGCTCCGCCGGGCCTGCGGGTGCTAGTGGTGGACGACGATCCCCTCGTGCTCGCGGGCACCGCGCGGATGCTCGAGGCGCTGGGTCACCGCCCCCTTCCCGTCGGCTCGGGCTTCGAGGCGCTGAGCTGCCTGCGCTCCGGCCAGGCCCTCGACGCCGTCATCACGGACGAGGTCATGCCGGGCCTGCGCGGGCTGCAGCTCGCGGCGCTCGCCGCCCGCGAGCGGCCGGACGTGCCGGTGATCCTCGCCACCGGCTTCGCCGACATCCCGGACTCGGCGGGCCGCATCGTGGCGGCGCGCCTCGACAAGCCCTTCGGCCTGCCCGCCATCGAGACGGCGCTCGCCCGTGCGACGGCGGCCCCGGCCCGGCTCCCCGCGCGGGCCGCGAGCGGCGCCTGATCAGGCCCGGCCGGCCGGAGCCGCCCGGGCAGCGCCCACCCGCAGCGCCCGCAGCGCCCGCTCGGCGGAGCGCCGGGACAGGCCCGCATAGGCGGCCTGCTGAACCCCGATGGGCGCGCCGCCGCCGAGCCGGCGGCGCAGGATCCGCTCCGCCAGGGGCCAGCCGATCCCCGCCACCCGCAGGAGGAGGAGGAGCGCGTCCAGGGCGCGGGCGCGGAACGCCGCCACGGTCTCGGACGCCTCGTCGCGCGCCAGATGCGCCACGAGGGCCGCGACGCGGGCCAGCTCGTCCTCGCGCAGCGCCCGCGCCACGTCGACCTCGCGCGGCTCCCGGCCGGCCCGAAGCGTGGCCAGCCAGTCGAGGGCGGCCTCCACGAGATCGTCCGTCAGGGGATCGTGCTCGGCCGGCCCGGCGAGGGGCGCGAGGCCGAGCCGGCGGCGAAGCGCCCCCGGCACGTCGCCGCGCCGGGCGAGCGCCTCCCGCACGACCTCGTCGCCGCGCGCCGCGCAGGCGAGCCGGTCGACGCCCTCCTCGGACAGGCGCGCGCCCGCATTGGCGGCGAGCCGGCGCAGCACCGGCCCGCGGCCGCGCGCCGCGACGGCGTCGCTGACCCGCGCCGCGAGGGAGCGGCGGCCCGCGATGGCGCTCAAATGGTCCTGGCCCCGGGTCCAGGCCAGCGACACCAGCACCGGATCGGGCACCAGGCGCGAGCGCGCCAGGACGGGGGCCGCGACCTCGGCGGCCGGATCGTGCGCGAACAGGAGCACGCAGCGCACGGGACCTGCGGGCGCGTCGGCGATGCGCTCCGAGACCTGGGCCCGCACCGGCGCGGGCTCGTGGCGCACGAGCTCGCACACGGCGGCGTCGTAGAGGTCCGCCTCCAGGGCGCCCATCGCGCGGTCGAACCGCGTCGCGAGCCTGAGAGCCGCGCCGGCCCGGCCGCGGGGCGTCACCGCCGCCACGATCGGGCGCAATCTCGGATGGCATGGCGCGAGCGCGCGCATCGTGATCCCCGTCCCTGACGCCCCCACGCACAACGCGGCCCCGGGGAGCCCGGTGCCCCGGCGGCGCATCCAGGCGGGAGGACTGGTGAACGAGCCGCGAGCCGAATCGCTCGATTTGTCGCGACCCGCCCATGCCGCCCGCGGCGAGGTCAGCCGTCCTCGCGCAGGACGCTCCCGGCCATGATGTCCTGGCCGATCGCCTCGAAGGCTTCGCGCAGGCTGTCGGCCTCGAGCCCGTCCGGCGGGGCGAGGCGCGCCCGGGCCGAGAACAGGGACCGGCCCGACATCGAGCCCTCGAAGCCCTCGTCTCCAGCTCGTCGAGGCTCACGCCCCGCTGCGCGAGCGCCCCCGCGATCTCGCGCACGATCCCCGGCGTGTCGGCGCAGGTGAGCTCGAGGGTCACGGCCCGGGTCGGGGGCGGCGCGCCGCGCGACCGGCGAGCCACCACCACGACGCCCTCGTCGCCCATGCGCGCGAGGGCGGCCTCGAGAGCGGCGACGGCCGTTTCCGGCAGGGAGACCCGCGCGATGCCGGCGAACTCGCCCCCGAGCCGGGCCATGGAGCTGTCGATCCGGTTGCCGCCATGGCTCGCGACCGCGTCGGCGAGCGCGCTCGCCAGGCCCGGCCGGTCGGTCGCCATAACGCCAAGGACCATCTCGACGCTCATCGCGTCCTCCGCCTGCGACGTGTGCGGTCGACGCCCCGCATTCGGGGCTGTCAAGGCGCGGCCGGGGAACCTTCGCCCCCACGCGCCTTTAATCCCGGGCATCCAGGAGGCGGCGATGGCGGACGAGCGGCGGGACGGCGAGGTCGAGCGGATTCCGATCGTCGAGGAGGAGGCGCGCATCGAGAAGCGCGTCGTCGAGGGCGGCCGCGTCCGGGTCCATACGAGCGTCGAGGAGCGCCAGCAGGTCCTGCGCGAGACCCTCGCCCACGAGGAGGTGAGCGTCGAGCGCGTGCCGATCGACCGGGAGGTGAGCGCCATGCCCGACATCCGCGAGGAGGGCGACGTCACGGTGATTCCCGTGGTGGAGGAGATCCTCGTGGTCGAGCGGCGCCTGCGCCTCAAGGAGGAGATCCGCATCCGCAAGACCCGCCGCACCGAGGCGGTCGAGGTGCCGGTCACGGTGCGGGCGACCCGCGCCACGGTCGAGCGCGAGTGAGCCGGACGGCGCGCCCGCGTCCTCCGCAAAGCTTTTCGCACGCCCCGGGAACGGATGGCTCCGTTCGCCTTTGTCTGGACGAGTTCACGAACTGCAAGGAGGCAAACACGATGCGTCGCAGCCTGATCACGCTCGCCGCGCTGGCGGCCCTGGCCGGCCCCGCGCTGGCCCAGACCACCGTCACCGGCCAGCCCGCGCAGCCCGGCAACAATTCGGCCAACCAGCCCGGCCAGTCCGCGGTCTCCCGTCCCAACACCGACGCCGGCCAGCCCGGCGCGACGGGCTCGATCAACCTCAATGCCAAGCTCGAGCCCGGCGCCAGCAGCTTCACCGAAGGCCAGGTCCGCTCGCGCATGGAGCAGGCGGGCCTGCAGCAGGTGCAGAACCTGAAGAAGAACGACAACGGCATTTGGCAGGGCCAGGCCATGCACCAGGGCAAGAGCGTCACGGTCGGCATGGACTTCAAGGGCAATGTCGGCCTGATGCAGCCCTAAGCGCGTCCCGGTTGCAGCCACGAGATCGTCGGAAAGGAATACCCACATGAAGACCGTCACCGCTCTGTTCGACCGCTACCAGGACGCGTCCGAGGCCGTCCGCCGCATCGAGGCGCTCGGCGTCCCCCACGACCACGTCAGCATCGTCTCCCGCGACGAGCAGCACCGCGAGCATTTCGACCGCCACGACCGCGGCGACCATGACGGCGACGGCGCCGGGACGGGCGCGACGCTGGGCACCGTGCTCGGCGGCGGCGCGGGCCTGCTCGCGGGCCTCGGCCTCATGGCGATCCCGGGCCTGGGCCCGGTGGTGGCGGCGGGCTGGCTCGTCTCCACCCTGGTCGGCGCCGGCGCCGGCGCCGCGGTGGGCGGCCTCGTCGGCTCGCTGACCGATGCCGGCCTCTCGCACGAGGACGCCCACGCCTATGCCGAGGGCGTGCGCCGCGGCGGCACCCTCGTCTCCGTGCGCACCGAGGACGCCATGGCGGCCCGCGTGGCCGACATCCTCGACGACGAGGGCACGGTCGACATGGATTCCCGCGAGAACGAGTGGCGCACCTCCGGGTGGACGGGCCGCTTCGACCATGCCGGTTCCGGCATGACCTCGACCCACGGCTCGACCGCGTCGAGCACGTCCGGCTCGGGTCTCGGCGGCGCCGTGGCCGGCGCGGCGTCGCGCATGATGGGCGGCACGGGCACCACGGGCACCACCGGCACCGGCATGGGCATGACCGGGACGACGGGCACGACCGGCGCCACCGGGCGGGAGGAGCACATCCCGATCGTCGAGGAGGAGCTGCAGGTCGGCAAGCGCGAGGTCAATCGCGGCCGCGTGCGCGTCCACTCGCGGGTGATCGAGCAGCCCGTGGAGGAGCAGGTCCGCCTGCGCCACGAGCATGTCGACGTCGAGCGCCGCCCGGTCAACCGTCCCGTGACGGGCTCGGAGAACCTGTTCCAGGAGCGCACCATCGAGGCGGTGGAGCGCGAGGAGGAGGCCGTGATCTCCAAGCAGGCCCGGGTCGTTGAGGAGGTCGTGGTCCGCAAGGAGGCGACCGAGGAGACCGAGACCGTCCGCGACACCGTGCGCCGCACCGAGGTCGAGGTCGACCGCGACGCGGGCACCGACCGCACCACGGGCACGACCGGGATCACCGGCGGCACCACCCGCCGCGACGTCTGACGCCGCGCGCAGCGCCGATCGACACGCCGGCCCGAGAGGGCCGGCGTTTTCCGTCGCGGTCGGGGTGGTCCCGCGTGCTGCCGCCCTCACTTGAACTCGAGGATGACGGCGTCGACGGCGAGGCTGTCTCCTGGCTTGGCGTGGATCCTGGCGACCGTGCCGTCGCGCTCGGCCCGCAGCACGTTCTCCATCTTCATCGCCTCCACGATCGCCAGCGCCTCCCCCGCCTTGACCTCCTGC
>DASPJU010000435.1:0-8318 GCA_035628475.1 Salinarimonas sp.
CGAGGAAATGCGCGGTGACGGCCCCGGAGACCAGCCCGACCGGCCAGCCCCGGGCGGCGCGGACGGTCTCGAGATAGACCGACGGCCCGTAGAAGCCCACGCCCCAGCCGAACGCCGCGACCACGAAGGCCGCCGAGACCACCGTCCAGCCGTGAAAGGGAATGCGGACGCTCATGGTATCGCTCCTGTCGACGCGGCCTTCCTTCTTGCCCGTCCGTGGCTCGCGGCTGCTACGGCCACGGCCGTAGCGTCGCGCGGTTCCACCGGCTAGATGGAGGAGCCGCCAGCGCGGCAGCCCGGAGGTCCCGCCCCATGGTCACGACGTCATCGCTCGCCGCCGTCGCCGCGCTCGTGGGCGATCCGGCGCGGGCCGCGATGCTCCAGGCCCTCATGGACGGGCGGGCCCTGACGGCGGGCGAGCTCGCCGCCGCCGCGGGCGTGGCGCCCCAGACCGCCAGCGGACATCTCGGGCGCCTCGCCGAGGCGGGCCTGGTGGCGGTCACCCGGCAGGGCCGCCACCGCTATCACCGGCTGGGCGGGGAGCGCGTGGCGCGCATGCTGGAGGGCCTCATGCTCGTCGCCTCGGCGCCGGCGCCCGTGTCGCAGCGGACGGGGCCGCGCGACGAGGCGCTCCGGCTTGCCCCCACCTGCTACGACCATATCGCGGGCCGGCTCGGCGTCGGGCTCGCCGACGCTCTCGCCGCGCGAGGATGGGTCGTCATGGGGGAGGAGGCCGGGCTCGTCACCCCGGAGGGCGGCGCGGCCTTGGCCGGGCTGGGGATCGTGGTCGACGACCCGGTGCGCGGCGGGCGCGTGCAGGCCTGCCGCCCGCGCCTCGACTGGAGCGAACGCCGCCCTCATCTCGCGGGGCGGCTCGGCGCGGCGCTCTGCCGCCAAGGCCTCGACCAGGGCTGGGTGCGGCGGCGCGAGGGCTCGCGCGCCCTCGCCGTCAGCCCCGAGGGCCACCGCGCCTATCGCGAGATCTTCGGCGTGTCCCTCGGCGTCGCGGGCTGAGCCGGCCGATCGCCGCCTCAACGGCCCGCAACGGTGCGGTTCTCGGCGCCGAGCGGGTCGCGGCGGAAGGCGCTGCCGTCCCGGCCGGTCGCCTCGCCGAAGGCGAACAGGGCCTGCATGTAGCGCTGGTCGAAGGCTTTCGCGGTCGTCTGCGTGAAGCGCTCGTCCACATGGGCGAAGCCGATATCGATGCCCGTGCGTCGCCCGAAGGTGGCACTCGCCGCGATCGACGCCCGCGTCGCCGCGCGGATCGCGGCGGCCATCGAGCGCCCCAGGACCGTGATCGTGGTGCGCTCCGTGACCTGGAAGTCGGGCTTGAGGCTGTAGTTCACGATCACGTGCACCTTGTCGGTGGGGAGGCCGCCGCGGCCGGCGAGCAGCATCGCCTCGGGCGCGATGTAGAATGGGCCCGTCACGCCGCCGTCAGCGTGCATTTCCTGGAAGCGCTTGCCCCCGGCCTCGGCGTCGATGTGGACGGGCTGGAAGGCGCCGGGGATGCTCGCCGAGGCGAGCAGCACCTGGCGGAAGAGCTTGAGCCCGGCCTCGCCGCGGCTCGCGATCGCGCCCATGTCCCAAACCACCGGCCGCTGCAGGTCGACATGGGTGGTAAGAACGTAGAGGCGGCGACCGTCGGCGTGGCCCCGGGCCACAGCCCCCAGCACCTCGGGCGTGACGAAGCGCTCGATCATCTTGCGCATCGGCCAGGTGTCGAGCAGGCTCTCGCCCTCGTTGCCGACCTCGAAGATGTCGGCCGCCGTGATCGTCGTGTAGGCGGTCTTGAGGGCTCCGTCGAAGGCGGGCCCCGCGAAGGCGAAGGGCGCAATGAGCGCGCCGGTGCTCACACCCGTCACGACGCCGAAGGCGGGCCGGGTCCCGGCTTTGGTCCATCCGTTGAGCACGCCCGCGCCGTAGGCGCCGTTGTCGCCGCCGCCCGAGAGCACGAGCCAGGGCTCCGACGAGGCCGGCGCGGCGGCGAGCGACGCGCGGAACGCCTCCGGGTCGTCGCCGAAGAAGCGCACCCCCGGCATCCCGAGCGGCACGGCGGCGACAGCCTCGGCCGCGGTGTAGGGCGCACGCCCGGCCGACCGCTCCCGCTCCGCCACCGTGCCGGCCTGTGCCAGGCCGGACGCCAAAAGCGTGCCCGCGAGGCAAAACGCAGCCAACGAGCGAGAACGGGACACGTCGACCTCCGATGAGCAAGAATACATGATGAGAACCCTTGCGTTGGAACCTAGGTTCCGTGGTGCCGTGTCAGCTCCGTGGCGACGCATACGCGAGGCGACGACTGATCGCGGACTGGAGAATGCCTGCTTCGCTCTTGCGCCACCGTGCGGGAGAACACGCGCGATCCGCGTTGGACGCGAGATCGCCGCCAAGCTTGCATTCGGCGGTGTCCGCGCGTATATGCGCGCCCATCCCACACGCGGAGCCTGCCTCGTCGCCGACGAGGGGTCCCGGTGGCCGGCAGGTCCGGTCAACCGCTCCGCGGAGGCTTGAACCGGAGAACTACGATGGCGCTTCCCGATTTCTCGATGCGTCAGCTGCTTGAGGCTGGCGCGCATTTCGGTCACCAGTCTCACCGCTGGAACCCGAAGATGCTTCCCTTCATCTTCGGCACCCGCAACAACATCCACATCATCGATCTCGCCCAGACGGTGCCGATGCTCTACCGCGCCCTCCAGGCGGTGAGCGACACGGTCGCGCGCGGAGGCCGCGTGCTCTTCGTGGGCACAAAGCGCCAGGCCCAGGATTCCATCGCGGACGCCGCGAAGCGCTCGGCCCAATACTACGTGAACTCCCGCTGGCTCGGCGGCATGCTCACCAACTGGAAGACGATCTCGGGCTCGATCCAGCGCCTGCGCAAGGTCGACGAGATCCTCGGCGGCGGGGCCACGGGCCTCACCAAGAAGGAGCGCCTGATGCTCTCCCGCGAGAAGGAGAAGCTCGAGAAGGCGCTCGGCGGCATCAAGGACATGGGCGGCGTCCCCGACCTCATCTTCGTGATCGACACCAACAAGGAGCAGCTGGCGATCAAGGAGGCCCAGCGCCTCGGGATCCCGGTCGCGGCCATCGTCGACACCAACTGCGACCCGGACGGCATCACCTTCCCGGTTCCGGCCAACGACGACGCGGGTCGCGCCATCGCGCTCTATTGCGAGCTGATCGCCCGCGCGGCGCTGGACGGCATCTCCCGCGGCCAGGGCGACCTGGGCGTGGACGTCGGCGCCTCCGAGGCTCCGATGATCGAGGAGCTGCCGGCGGTCGAGCCGGCCCCCGTCGCGGCCTACGAGCCGGCCGAGCAGTTCGAGCGCCTGGCCGCCCCGCGCGGCGCGCCGGACGACCTGACCAAGCTCACGGGCGTCGGCCCGCAGCTCGAGAAGAAGCTCAACGACGCGGGCATCTACCATTACTGGCAGGTCGCCGCGATGCAGCCCGCCGACGCCACCGCCCTGGACGGCGACCTGAAGCTGAACGGCCGCATCGAGCGCGACGGCTGGATCGGCCAGGCCCGGACCATGCTCGAGGCCGTCGCGGCCTGATGCCACACGGCGGCGGCGCCTCGCGCCCCTGCCGTTCACGACCGACGTGGCCCGGCGTTCTCTGAACCGAGCGCCGGGCTCACCTTTGCGACATTGAGAGAGGACTGGTCATGGCGAACGTCACCGCGGCGATGGTGAAGGACCTGCGCGAGAAGACCGGCGCGGGCATGATGGACTGCAAGGCGGCGCTCAACGAGACGGCGGGCGACATCGAGGCCGCCGTCGACTGGCTGCGCAAGAAGGGCCTCGCCAAGGCCGCCAAGAAGGCCGGGCGCGTCGCCGCCGAGGGCCTGGTCGCCGCCGAGTCGTCGGGCCGCACCGCCGCCGTGGTCGAGGTGAACTCCGAGACCGACTTCGTGGCGCGCAACGACAGCTTCCAGGCTTTCGCCCGCGAGGCCGCCAAGATCGCCCTCATGGGCGAGGGCACGGTCGAGTCCCTCGAGGCCGCCCATTTCCCGGGCTCGTCCACTACCGTGAAGGACCGGCTCCAGGAGCTCATCGCCACGATCGGCGAGAACATGACCCTGCGCCGCGTGGCCAAGCTCCAGGTCGGCGATGGCGTGATCGCCACCTATCTGCACAACCAGGTCAGCGAGGGTCTCGGCAAGATCGCCGTGCTGGTCGCCATCGAATCGTCCGGCGACGTCGATCAGCTCTCGACGCTGGGCCGCCAGATCGCCATGCACGTCGCGGCCATGAACCCGGCGGCGCTGGACGCCTCGGGCGTCGATCCCGCCGCCGTCGAGCGCGAGTCGGCGATCCTGCGAGACAAGAATGCCGGCAAGCCGGACAACGTCCTGCAGAAGATCGTCGAGTCGGGCCTGAAGTCCTACTACAAGGAGAATACCCTCCTGGAGCAGGCCTTCGTGCATGACGGCGGCAAGTCGGTTGCGCAGGTCCTGAAGGAGGCCGAGGGCCGGGTCGGGGCGCCGCTCAAGATCACGGGCTTCGTCCGCTTCGCCCTTGGCGAGGGCATCGAGAAGGAAGAGACGGACTTCGCCGCCGAGGTCGCGGCCCAGGCCGGCGTGCGCTAAGCCCGCCTCCGCCCGGCACGATTCGCGAAGGCGGCGCTCCGGCGCCGCCTTTTTGATGAGGTCCGCTCTCCCGACCCCTCACGGAGCTTCCGATGCCCATGCCCTTCCGCCGCGTCCTGGTGAAGCTGTCCGGGGAGGCGCTCATGGCCTCCGACGGCTACTGGCTCGACCCGCAGGTCCTGTCGGCGCTGGCCCAGGATATCGCGGCCGCGACCAGGGCGGGCTTCGAGATCGCCATCGTCGTGGGCGGGGGCAACATCATCCGCGGCGCCCGCATGAGCGCCGCGGGCTGGATCGACCGGCCGACCGCCGATTCGATGGGCATGCTCGGCACGGTCATGAACTCGCTCGCCCTCGAGACCGCGCTCAACGCGGCGGGCGTGGCGGCCCGCACCATGTCGGCGGTGTCGATGCCGACCATCTGCGAGACCTATGCCCGCCAGCCCGCCCTGCATCACCTCGACAAGGGCCAGGTGGTGGTTCTCGCCGGCGGCACCGGTAATCCGTTCTTCACCACCGACACTTCGGCGGTGCTGCGCGCCGCCGAGCTGCGTTGCGACGCGGTGCTCAAGGCCACCCAGGTGGACGGCGTCTACTCGGACGATCCCAAGCGCAACCCGCACGCCACCCGGTTCGAGCGCATCTCCCACGACGAGGCGATCGCCCGCGACCTCAAGGTGATGGACACCGCCGCCTTCGCGCTCGCCCGCGAGAGCCGCCTGCCGATCATCGTCGGCTGCGTGCACGCCCCGAGCTCCGTGACCGCGATCCTCGACGGCCGCTCGCGTTCGACCGTCGTTGCCCCTTGAAGCCTCGCGCCGCGCGGCGTAAGCCGAACGGAGCGTCCGCGTAGGAAGGATCCCCATGGCTGCGACCTTCGACATCAACGACATCAAGCGCCGCATGCAGGGCGCGGTGACCTCGCTCAAGAACGATCTCAGCGGCCTGCGCACCGGTCGCGCCTCCGCCAGCCTCGTCGAGCCGCTCACCGTCGACGCCTACGGCGCCGCGATGCCGATGAACCAGGTCGCGACCGTGAGCGTCCCCGAGCCGCGCCTGCTCTCGATCCAGGTCTGGGACCGGGGCATGGTCTCGGCCGTCGAGAAAGCGATCCGCGAATCCGATCTCGGCCTCAATCCCCAGACGGAAGGCCAGGTGATCCGCCTGCGCATCCCGGAGATGAACGAGCAGCGGCGCAAGGAGATGGTGAAGGTCGCGCACAAATACGCGGAGGAGGCCCGCGTCGCGGTCCGTCACGTCCGCCGCGACGGCCTCGACCTGCTCAAGAAGCTCGAGAAGGACGGCCATATCAGCCAGGACGACGAGAAGCGGCAGGCCGACCAGGTGCAGAAGGCGACCGACCAGGCGATCACCGAGGTCGACGGGGTCCTCGCGGCCAAGGAAAAGGAGATCATGCAGGTCTGACCGACCGCGTGATCGCAGGCGGGTGCGAAATGGCCTTCGACGCCAGGACAGGGGCTGCCGTCGCCTCCGCTGCCCCGAGCGGCGGGGTTCCGACGCATGTCGCCATCATCATGGACGGCAACGGACGCTGGGCGGCGCGCCGAGGCCTGCCCCGCGTCGAGGGTCATCGCCGGGGGGTCGAGGCGGTGAGGCGCGCCGTGCGCGCGGCGGGCGACCTCGGAATCCGTTATCTCACCCTTTACTCGTTCTCCTCCGAGAACTGGCGCCGGCCCGCCGCCGAGGTCGCTGACCTGCTGGGCCTGCTCAAGCGCTTCATCCGCCACGACCTCGCGGAACTGCACGCGGCCAACGTGCGGGTGCGGATCATCGGCGACCGGGAGGGGCTTACGGCGGACATCCGCGGTCTCCTCGACGAGGCCGAGGAGCTCACCGGCGCCAATACGGGTCTCGTGCTCGCGATCGCCTTCAATTATGGCGGACGCCAGGAGATCGTCCGGGCCATGCGCCACCTCGCGCGCGAGGTGGAGGCCGGCCGCCTCGCCCCTGACGCGATCGGCATGGCGGAGGTCACGTCGGCGCTGGACACCCGGGACATGCCGGACCCCGACCTCGTGATCCGCACCTCGGGCGAGTTGCGGGTCTCCAACTTCCTGCCCTGGCAGGCGGCCTACGCCGAATACGTGTTCCTGCCGGATCTCTGGCCGGACTTCGACCGGGCGACCTTCGAGGCGGCGATCCAGGAATTCGTGCAGCGGGACCGCCGGTTCGGCGGCCTGTCCGCGCGCACCGCATGACCGGCCCGAAGCCGCCGCGACCCTGGTACGCCACCGAGCTCGGCGCGCGGGTCGCCTCGGCGCTGGTGCTCGGGCTCGTGGCGCTGCTCGCCGCCTATCAGGGCGGGGCGCCCTTCGCCCTCTTCTGGCTCGCGGCGGGCATGGCGATTCTCTTCGAGTGGACCGACGTCGCGCGGGTGGAGCCCAAGGGGCGGCTGCGCGCGGTGCTCGGGGCGGTGCTGGCGGGGCTGACCCTCGTCGTCGTCCTCGATGCCGCGCCGGCGCTGGGCTTCCTCGTCGCGGGGCTCGGCGCGCTGGCCTGCGTGGCCCTGGCCCGCGACAGCCGCGACCGGCTCTGGGCGCTGGGGGGCTTCGCCTGCGCGGCCGTGATCACGGTCGTGCCGCCGACGGTGCGAGGCCATCCGGAGCTCGGCGTCACGGGGCTCCTGTGGATGTTCGCCGTGGTGTGGTCGACCGACATCGCGGCCTATTTCGTCGGACGCCGGGTCGGCGGCCCGAAGCTGTGGCCCAGGGTGAGCCCGAAAAAGACCTGGTCGGGTTTCGCGGGCGGCTTCGTCGGCGGGGTCTTGGCCGGGATCCTGGTCGCGGTCGTCGCCGAGCGCGCCGGATGGGTCCCGGTGGCGAGCCTGCCCTGGGTGGTGGCGCTCTCGGCCGTGGCGTCGCTGGTCAGCCAGGCCGGCGATCTCGCCGAGTCGGCCCTCAAGCGCCGCTTCGACGTCAAGGATTCGAGCCACCTCATCCCGGGGCATGGCGGCGTGATGGACCGCCTCGACGGCTTCTTCACGGTCGCGGTCCTGGTCGGCCTGGTCCTGCTCGGCGCGCGGATCGCCGCCGCATGAGCCGGGGCAAGCGCGTCACGGTTCTAGGCGCCACGGGATCCATCGGCCGCTCGACCGTCGATGTCTTGCGGGCAGCTCCCGAGCGCTTCTCCGTCGCGGCTCTGGTGGGCGGGCGCGACGCGCAAGCCCTCGCCGACACCGCGCGGGCGCTTCGCGCCTCCTTCGCGGCGCTCGCCGAGGAGAGCGCGCTGCCTGCCCTGCGCGAGGCGCTGGCGGGCAGCGGCATCGCCTGCGGCGCGGGCGAGGCGGCCGTGCTGGAGGCTGCCGCCCACGACGCCGACATCGTGGTGGCGGGAATCGCCGGCGTGGCGGGCCTCGCGCCGACCCGCGCCGCTATGGCCCCGGGCCGCAAGCTGGCGCTCGCCAACAAGGAATGCCTCGTGACCGCAGGAGAGGCCTTCATGGCCGACGCCCGCCGGCTGGGCGTGGCGGTGCTGCCCATGGATTCGGAGCACAACGCGGTCTGGCAGGCGCTCCAGGCGGGCGCGCCGCGGGACGTGGCCGCGATCGTGCTCACCGCGTCCGGCGGGCCGTTCCGGACCTGGTCCCGCGAGCGGATCGAGGCCGCCACCGCTGCGCAGGCCCTGCGCCATCCCGTCTGGTCCATGGGCGCCAAGATCAGCATCGATTCCTCGACCATGATGAACAAGGGGCTGGAGCTCATCGAGGCGC
>DASPJU010000436.1:0-3147 GCA_035628475.1 Salinarimonas sp.
GAGGCCGATCGCGCCCTCGTGCACGGGATCATCTACGAGGAGCTCTGCCGCGGGATCGTCCGGCCGGCCTCGAAGGCGGCCTATCTCGCGGTGATCGACCGGCTGCGGCGTGCGGAGGGCGCGGACGGGGTGATCCTGGGCTGCACCGAGATCACGATGCTGATCGACGCCGGCGACACGGACATGCCGGTCTTCGACACCACGCGCCTCCACGCCGAGAGCGCCATGGCCTATGCGATCGACGGCGCGCGGGCGGACGCCAGCGCCGCCGCGGACTGAGCCCGGCCTGGAAGGCTATCCCTCGATCGCCGCCCGGCCCCGCCGCAGGCGTCGCAGCAGCGCGAAGGCCCAGGGGCTTTCCTTGACCCTTCGGCGCAGGCGCGATGCGCCACGCGAGGCGGCGGCGTAGGCATGACCCAACGCCGTGACGGGCACCAGCACCTCCGCCAGGTCCTCGGCGCCGTCGCAGAAGCGGTCCTTGTAGCGCGCCGCGCCGATGCCGAGGTCGAGCACGGCGCGACCGCGCCGGCATTGCTCGGCGATCACGTGGCCGATGAGGATGTCCCCGGGACTGCGCCGGGCGACGGCGGGATCGGCAGCCTCGAAGGAGATGAGCATGCCCGACAGGCGCCGCCCGTCGGCGGCGGCGGCCAGGATCGCGGCCGGCCGCTCGCCAGCCATTAGGCCGTAGAGCTCCACAGGCGACGCGCCCCCCTCCAGGCCCACGAGGCAGGCGCGGCGCAGGAAGGCGCCGAGCTCCGGCGCGTCGAGAGGATTCGGCAGGCCCGTGGTCCTGCGCCGCTCGGCCTTCTGGGCCTCGAGCGCCGCGAGCAGCGCCTCGATCTCGTCGGGCGTGGAGGCCCGGCGCAGGGCGACGGGGCCGAGCTCGGCAAGGCCCTTCTCCTTCTGTCGCAGCTGCTTGCGAGCGTCCTTCGAGGTCGCGCGCTTGAGCGTCTCCTCGGCCGTGGCCTCCAGCCTGAGCGCGGGCGCCGGATCGGTCGCGGCCGGGGCACCGGCGGGCGCGAGCGGGTTGGCGGCCTCGTCCCAGCGGCGGGGAACGCAGGGCAGCGCCAGCGCGTCCGCGCCGGCGAGGCGGCCCGCCTCCCGCAGGAGAGTCCCCGGGTCGCCGAAGGCGGCGCCCGGCCGCCACAGGCCGCCGTGGAAATTCGCGTGCCGGCCGCCGACCGGGCCCGCCACGACGAGCGGCCCGCGCCGGCGCAGCGCCAGCGGCAGCACGAGAGCGAGCGCCCCCGTCGCGTCCCGGCCCACCACCATCCGCAGGTCCGCCTCCGAGACGAGGGTGCCGGCCGCGGCCGCGATCCAGTCGAGGCGCTGATACGGCGTGCCCGCCGCCTCCGCCTCGAAGGCGCGCCACTCGGCCTGCAGGCCGGCGAGATCGGGGGCGAGCGCGAGGCGCACGGCCGGCGTCGCGACCCCGGCGGCAGGAGCCGGCCGTGCGGCCGTGTAGGGCAGATGGATCGTCGTCACCCGCGCGCCTCCCTTGCGAACCCGCCATTTACGTGTCCGCCTTTATGGGTATGGGGCGTTAAGGGGGGGCTAAGGGGACGGCATGGAGTTGCGGCGACGCGCGATCCGGACGGCGCTCGGCGTCATCGCGGCCACCGGGGCCGACCGGGCGCTCGCGCCGCTGGCGCGCGGACGCGGCGTGATCCTCATGGGCCACCACGTCCGCCCGGCGACGCCGCGGGGCTTCGAGCCGAACCGGCTCCTGGAGATCACCCCCGATTTCCTCGACCGAACGCTGCGCCTGCTCGGGAGGGAAGGCTTCGACCTCGTCGCCCTCGACGAGGTCCCCGAGCGCCTGGCCCGCCCGGGGAGGCCTTTCGCGGCGCTCACCTTCGACGACGGGTTCCGCGATTTCGCGGATCATGCCTGGCCGGTGCTGCGGGCGCACGGGGCCCCCGCCACGCTGTTCGTGACGGTGGACTACGCGCTGGGGCGAGGGCGGCTGTGGTGGGTGGAGCTCGAGGAGGCGATTCGCCGCCTCGATCGGGTAAGCGTGGGCGTCGACGGGCGCCGCCTGGAGCTCGATGCCGGGACGGACGCCCGCAAGCGCGCAGCCTTCGAGGCGGTCTACTGGGCGCTGCGGCGCCTGCCCGAGGGCGAGCTGCGGGCTGCCGTGGCGGAGCTCGCCGACGCGGCGGGAATCGACGCCGGGGCCCTCGTGACGGAGCGCTGCCTGGCGTTAGACGAGATCGCCGCGCTGGCTGGCGAGCCGGGGCTCGCGGTCGGGGCCCACACGCTCACCCATCCGCGCCTCGCGACCCTGGACGAGCGGGACGCGCGCCTAGAGATCGCGGGCTCGCGGGCGGCGCTGGAGACGCGGCTGGGGCAGCCCGTGCGCCATCTCGCCTATCCGGTCGGCGACCCCACCTCGGCGGGGCCACGCGAGTTTCGACTCGCCCAGGAGGCCGGCTTCGTCACGGCCGTGACGACGCGGCCGGGCCACGTCTTCGCGGATCACGCGGGGCACCTCCACGCCTTGCCGCGGGTCTCGCTCAACGGCCTGCACCAGTCGGAGGCCGAAATGCGGGCGCTGCTGTCGGGGGTGCCGTTCTGGCTGCGCGATCGCGGCCGGCGGGTGGACGCCGCCTAGAGGCTCAGCGGCGCCGACGCTTGCGGTAGCCCTGGCGCGAGCTGCCGGAATAGGAGCGCACCTGCGCCCCCTTTCGCCCGCTCACCACGTCGAAGCTCGCGGCCCGGCGGCCGCGGCGGCCGCGCTGATAGGCGGCGGCCCGGCCGCGCCGGGAGCGCACGGCAGGCTTGGCGTTCTCCTCGTAGTCCTCCGCCACGGGACCGCCGCGCGCCGGGCGCTCGCCCACCTTCGGGCCGAAATTGGCGAGGCACTGGTTGTAGGCAAGGTCCACCTTGATCCGCTCGCAGTCCTCGATCGACCGCGGCGCGCCTTGCGCGAGGGCGGCGGCGGGCAGGAGGGCAAGGAACAAGCCGGCGAGGAGGGAACGCATCGTGCTGTGGGTCCGCGAGAGGGGGTGTTTGGGGCGCGACAGAGCGCCAACCTTACGGCGTCTTTAGGGCGCCGTCTCAGGCCCGGTCGGGGTCCGGCCGCTCCATCCACTTGATCAGGGGCATGACGGGCAGCACCCAGGCGAGGCCCAGCACCAGGTA
>DASPJU010000437.1:0-4036 GCA_035628475.1 Salinarimonas sp.
CGTCGTAGATGACGAGGCATTTATCCGCGAAGCCTTGTGCAGAACGCTGATTGACGAAGGGTTCGGGGTCATCGAGGCTGCCAGCGGCGCCGATGCGCTGTGCGTGCTGAATGCCTGCCAGCCTTTCGACGCCCTCGTCACCGATGTGAGGCTTGGACCAGGTCCCGATGGCTGGGCTGTCGCTCGCGCTGCGCGGCAGGTGCGCCCGCTCTGCCCGGTGATCTACATGAGCGGCTATACGCCAGGCGAGATGGATAAGGTGCCCCGTAGTGTGTTCCTGGACAAGTCGCTCCGCCCGAGCGAGCTATGCTGGGCCTTGACCCAGTTGATCCGGATCGGTGCGCTCAGATGCAGCGTTCGGGCCGAGGCTGAACAGGGCCATGGGTGAGCATGTGCCTGCCGCCCGAGGGCATGGCACCAAGGTCGTGGTGCAGGACGTACGCCCTGTTGCCATGCTCCCGGAGCAAGCGCCCGTTCACGCCGCTTTCACGCCGGAGAGGAACGCCTCGACCTCACGGCTGAGATCGTCCGAGTGGCGGGCGAGTTCCTGGGCTGCCCCGAGCACCTGAGAGGCTGCTGCACCCGTCTCCCCCGCTGCACGCTTCACGTCCGCGATGTTGCCGGTGACCTGCTCCGTGCCGCGCGCTGCCTCCTGGACGTTGCGGGCGATCTCCTGCGTGGCAGCCCCTTGCTCCTCGATTGCGGCCGCGATCGCCGTCGACGTGGACGAGATGTCGCCGATTGTCTTGGCGATCCCCTGAATGGCTTCGACCGCCTGCCGCGTCGCGGTCTGCACCTCGGCGATCTGCGCTCCGATCTCCTCGGTGGCCTTGGTGGTCTGGCCCGCCAACTCCTTGACCTCGGCAGCCACTACCGCGAAGCCGCGCCCGGACTCGCCAGCTCGTGCCGCCTCGATCGTGGCGTTGAGCGCCAGCAGGTTGGTCTGGCCCGCGACATTGTTGATGAGCGCGATCACGCCCCCGATCTTCTCCGCCGTCGTGGCCAGCGTCTGGACGATAGCATCGGTGCGACGGGCGTCCTCAACGGCCGAATGGGCGATCTTGGACGAATGCGCCACCTGCGAGGTAATCTCCTGGATCGAGATCGACAGCTCCTCCGTGGCGGCCGCAACAGTCTGGACGTTCGTGGAGGTCTGCTCGGCGGCTGAGGCCACCGTCGTGGACTGGCTGTTGGTCTGATTGGCTGTTGCTGTCATGCTCTGGGCCGTCGCCTCCATCTCGGTGGCCGCCGAGGAAAGCCCCTGCGTGAGTGAGGAGACCTTCGCCTCGAACTGCCTCGTGAGCTGGTCGAGCATCTGAGCACGGCGCATCTTGGCCTCGTTCTCGACAGCTGCCATTTCATCAGCCGCCTTCTTCGCGATCAGGGCGTCCTTGAACACCTGCACGGTGTCTGCGATCGTGCCGATCTCAGTCTTCTCGCCACGATGAGGAACGTGCGCGTCCAGATCGCCGCGAGCGAGCCCCTGCATGGGCGCCACGACTGAGGCGATGCCCTGCGCGATGGAGCGAATGATCCACCAAGCAAGAGCGCCCGTGATCAGGAACGCCAAGGCAACCCCAGCCAAAAGGGTCCACTCGGTCGCCTCATAAGTGCTGACCGCAGAGCTGCGCGCCGCATCGGCTCCTCGATTGTTCAGATCGAGGATCTTGCCGATCGCCTCTCCGAACTGTCTCGCCAGAGGGAGTACGGCCCCAACCTGATGATCACGGGCCTTCTGCTTGTCGCCGTTCCGGGAAAGGCTCAGGACGGTGCGCACCTCGCGCTCGAAGCCATCCCAGGCGCGTGAGAAGGTATCGTAGAGCGCCTGCTCCTCGGCGTTGGCGATGGTCTTTGCATAGCTCGCCCGCGCTGAGGCAAGGCGCTGACGGTTACGTTCGAAACTCTGCTCCTCGCGCTCCATAGCCCCTCTGTCGTCCGCCAGGATATGGCGCAGCAGATCGGCTCTGATCTCGACAGTAGACGCGTTCATCTCACCGGCGAAACGGATGCCCTGCAGCCAGTTGTCGGAGATGTCGAGCATGCGCGTCTCGACACGGGTCAGGCCGATGATGCCGGTCGTTCCAAGGCCAGCGACAATGCAGAGGAGGGCGAGGAAGGCGCCAATGAGCTTGGCGCGGATGGAGAGTGGTCCGAACATCGCGGGAGCTCCCAGAGAGCAATCATGGATTTGCGCCGCAGACTGCGGAGCACGGACGATCCACACCTAACGAATGTACGAACCACGTTGGTTAACGCTCTGTATAGTGACGCAGCGTCAGTAGCTTAGCAATTTTGGTGTAGGACGAAAAAACCTGCTTCAGCCCCACATGGCCGCGGCAGAGCCAACCCTCCAGCGATGGGGCTGGGATCCTCAACTGCATATTGCGCGCATCCGCCTTGTGCAGCCGTTCGATCGCGCGCGGATCAGGCCTTGTGCTGCCTGCTTTACTCCGCGGCGTCTGGTCGACCACATGATGGTGGAGCCCAGCTCACGCGAGGGCCGAAGTTGAGGCACCTCACCCGGCCGAGTGCCTCAATCTCGTTGTCGCACACCGCCCATCCGTCGCGCAGGAGCTCGAAGGCTCGTACAACCTCCGAGGTTCGGTAGGGCTTGCGCAGAAACAGGCTGTCCCACAATCCCCTCGGCTTCTCGTTCGGCGATCCGGTCGCGAACACGACTGGCCGTAGAGGGTAGGTGAAGCGGAATTGGTCCGCGACACGCCATCCGTCCACCGCTCCTGGCAGGCGAATGTCGGTGAACAGCCAGTCCACCTCGCCGGGCTGCTCCCGGATCAGCTCGATGGCGTTCTTTCGGATGGGTTGTGCGGGCGTGGTGGGGTCTGGGGACATGCCGGCCTCGGCGCAACATATCGGGCGTTCGCTATCTGTTCAGGGTTGGCTAGCTGCGGTCAAGCCGTTCTCCGAGAACCCATGCTTTCAAATGTGGAAGACGCGGTTCAAAGGAGCTGAGAGCAGAGTAACGACGAGCTCAACAAGGATCGGGTTAGGCGGTGTGCAGCTCGTCCGCGCGCCTGCATGACGGGCAGGTCGGCTTGCCGTCCACGACCTTCAAGTCGCGCACGCCGCCCGTCCAGCCGCAGCTGCAAAGCCACACTTTGATGCTACGCCCTTCATTGGCAGCGCCTGTCGTGCCGGCCTGACGCTTGGCCCATTCGCGCCGCTCGGCTTCAGCCTTGGTGACCCGGCTGAGCTGGTCGAGCCGCTTAAGGGCCCTGGATTCGTCGTTGTTCATGCCAGCCCCATAGCAGTCGGCCTGGGCCGCTGAAAGGCGGGTATGGCATTTGGTGGCGTCCGCTCCGCGCCCTTGCCGGCTATAGAAGTTGAGCTGTCGGTCTCCGGAAAGCGGACCTCCCGGGTGCCTCGTGGACGGCAATTCGGTACGGGTTCGAAGAGAGGCAACGTGGTTCTGACCCTGCGGCCAGCGCCCCTACCGGCCGCGAGCGCAGCAGCCTGGAGCCCGAAGCTATGGCGACGTATTCAAACGATGCTTAATTGCGCCGCCCTTTCCGACGTTCCCTCGGGCCTCAGCGCACAGGAGGCGCATACTGCAGCCCACCATTTGTCCAAAGATTGTTCAGACCCCGCGGGATCGCTAAACGGGAATTAGGCCCGAGATTGCGGTCGAACGACTCGCCGTAGTTCCCGACGTGCTTGACGATGCGGTAGGTCCAATCCGGAGTGAGACCAAGGCCCTCGCCGAGCTTGCCTTCAACGCCGAGGAACCGCTTGATCTCCGGGTTAGGGGATTTAGCCTGCTCATCTACGTTGGCTTGCGTGATGCCGAGCTCTTCCGCGTTCACCATCGCGTAGTGGGCCCAGCGAACGACATTGGCCCACTCTGGATCGCCGGTGCGCACAACCGGTCCGAGGGGCTCCTTCGAGATGAGTTCCGGCAGCACCACGAAGTCAGCCGGGTTCGCCGATTTCAGACGATACGCAAACAAAGCGGAGGCGTCCGTCGTGAAGACGTCGCAGCGCCCTGCCTCGAAGGCCTTGAGGGCCTCATCTCCTGAGC
>DASPJU010000438.1:0-5872 GCA_035628475.1 Salinarimonas sp.
GTGATGCCTCCCATCGCCGTGACGCAGGACGCTCTGGGCCAACTCGACCTCACGGGGATCGAGGTCGTGTGCTTGTCGTACCTACATGCGCGGCCGCAGGTCTACGCCCGCTATGTCTCCAGACGCATCAAGCGCCGTGCACCTAACGTGAAGCTGTTGGTCTGCTTCTGGAACGAGCCCTCCCTCGCCGACCTCGACACCGCGAAATCCCACATGGCGGCAGACGGGGCGGCAGTCTCGCTGGAAGGGGCGATACAGCAGATCGAGAAGTGGGTGGCTCACGCTCCGGCGGACTACGGCGAGGCAGCCCCAAGTCAACAGAACGAGAACGAGCGCCTCGCGGCGATGCGCGAGCTGGGCCTGACCTCGACGCGCAGCGGCCGCTTCGACGAGATGACCCGGGAGGTGTCGAAGGCTTTCGGCGTGCCGATCGCCCTCGTGTCGATCGTCGGCGAGGAGCGGCGACAGGTGGCCGGAGCGACCGGCGTGACCGGGGACCATGCCGGCACGGGGGCAGCATACCAGGAGACGTCCGTCGATGCGCACGTGACCATGGCGGACGAGGTCCTCGTGGTTGGCGACATCTCGAAGGATCCGCGGTTCGCGGACGATCCGATGCTGCTCGAGAAGGGGGTGCGGTTCTATGCCGGAGCGCCCTTGCATGGGGCGGACGGGGTGGTTCTCGGGACCCTTTGCGTGATCGACACCAAGCCACGCAGCTTCTCGGACGACGAGCGTTCCCGTCTTCAGCAGTTCGCCGATGCCATCATCATCAAGCTGAAGGCCGAGCAGGTTGGTGATGGTGGCGCGTAAGGACGCCGTTCTCGACCAGACCGGCCGGATGTCGTGACAGGTACGAGCAAGGGTCGCCGTGTTCGTCGAGGAGATTCGCCTGACCAAGGATCGGCATGGCCTCAGCGTCCGGACGGCCGTTCGCGGTTCTTGGCTTCGACGACCACGTTCGGGAGCGGTCCTTCGCGGCTTTCGTCGAGCACCTGTTTCAACTCGCCCGTTGAAGTCGGCCTGTCCGCCGGTCCACGTGGAAGGTGCAGGGTCTCCTCCAACCCGCCTTCCTCGCTCTGAAGCACTCTCTCGTTAGCGACAGCCGCGGTTGCACCCGGCGCGATGAGCCCGAGCCCTTCGGCGTGCTCGGCCATGGCGACGCTCGTTGTCGCCAACACTAGGCTGCTCCCGGCTGCCGCGACCGCCGCCGCGAGGGCCTCGATCTCCAGAGTTCTCCGCGGGTCACGGGTGACGTTGCGGATGTACACGGCGAGGACGCGTCCGGGGTGTTCCCCCACGATCTCGCGATACACCTCGGGATCGTGCTGACCGCTGTCGCCGATCAGGACGAACGGCAGATCACGGTAGAGCGTCAGCATATTGAGGATTAGGTCACGCTTGTGAGCTGTCGCCTTTCGCGGCAGCGGGCTCTTCCACGAGACGCCCCACTCGCGCAGGAAGAGCACTGGACCAACCGGAATACGGTGGAGCCGGAAGAACTCCTCCAGAATGGCATAGATGCCCCAAGGAGCGCGGGAGACGTAGAGGATGGGATTGCCCTCTTCGCCGGAGCGCCCCTCATGGAACGCCTGGTACAAGGCGGCGACACCCGGGAACGCGAGGCGGCTGTCGGCTCTCTCGACGAACAAGCGCCAGACCATCTGAAGCTTGTTGGCGACCCCGGTCTCCATGACGGTGTCGTCGATGTCGCTGATCACGACGAACCGACAATCTGGAGGTGGGATGATGATCTCCGCGCGTGCCTCGACCCGATGCGGCTGTTCCAGCGAGAGATCCACCTGATGCCACATCGAGGCCGTCGATGGCACGACCCGGGGGTGGAGGTGGATTCGAAAGTAGCCGTCCCGATCGGTCGTGACCGTCTCCTCGGTGCCGCCGAACCGGGCAGTGACAACTGATCCGGCAACGGATCGGCGCACGAGCCGGCGTAGACTGTCGCGAAGCTGGGACCGCATGCCCGTGTCGTGGGGGGACGCTGAGCGCGACTGCCTGAACACCCGCCCGATCAGAAAGATCTCGGAGGTGGATCCGTACCCTCGATAGGGCTCCAGAACGACCCCGACGCGACCTTGCGCCGAGCGCACCGGCTTGGCGACGATAGCCAGTACACGAGCTATTCCCGTCGTCCATCGTCCCACAGGTCTCGTTGCCCTCGTACAAAGCGGAGCGACCTTCCGCGTGCACGATCAACCCGCATGGCGCCTATGTGATCCCGCTGGGTAAACAACATTCGCGGGGTGGGCACCGGCAGCCGTGGCGCTCCGCGAAGGCCTTCCTGAACTCCGCGTCACCTGGACCACAATCGAGGTCAGGACCGGTTGAATGATCGCGGCCTTAACGGCTTCGGCTCCTGCCTCCAGCTTCGCCGCCCTTGGCTTCGTTGGCTCCACCCGCCTTGGGCTTCGCCTCGTCGCAAGCAAAGGCGAACGTTTGAGCCTTGCGGCTGCGGCCGATCTTCACCTCGATCTCAACCGGCGCACAGGTGGCCTCGTCGAGCATGAAGGCCTTGTAGGCCTGCCCCGCATCGTTGAAATGGAAGCTGCCGAGCGCGCGATACACGAGCGGCCGGCTCTCCCCGCCCTTGGTCTGCTTCACGCTGAGGGTCGCCATGTCGCGGGCGAGCGCACGCGAGCTTTGCGTGTTCTTCGGGCCCTGGAACACCAGCGTCACGAGCACAGCCTCGGCGGGCTCGCCGAGAGTGCTTGTGGGAAGAGGGAGATTGCGCAACTCCGTCTTGGTCGTCGCAAGGTCGTCCGACCAGCGGCCGGAGCGCTCGAGATAAGCCTGTGCCCTGATCTCTGCGATGGTGATCGGGCCGCTTTGCTGGGCGAGGGCCGCCCCGGTGAGAGCAATCGACAAGGCGGCCGTCGGCAGGAGGATGTGCATGGGCGTGGGGTCTCCAAAGCCGGGCGCGAGCAGCTGCTGCGGCGCCTTGGCTTGACGTGGCGGCTCCTCTTAACGTTGCTTCCTGCGCAGACGATCCCAACCAGCTCGTAAAGACGCCGTGTTCCCCTGAGCATCGATCCATGCCTATGGCTGCCCTGGGGCTCGGGCTTGACGCGCTGGATGTCTGCTCTCCGCGACTGACGTAGTCACTCTCGATGACCGGCTTGGGCGCGAAGCTGCACGTCCGCTTCACGTGGGACTGGGCCCAGTCATGCGGGTCCAACGTGAGGTTCTTACGAGAGATTTTACGCGCATGCGCAACCATACACCCGGACGCGATGCTCCGGGGGGCGGGATGACGAGCGGACTAGTGGCAAAGCGTGCGATCGCAAAGGTTGTTGCGGTCGCGGGCGATCGGGTTGTCGCCGAGTTCACGAGCGAAGGCACCAGCATTACCGTCGGTGACATGCTGGCCTTTCCGCAGCCCAGCGCGACCCTGATCGGCATCGCGACAGCGGTGACGGCGCAACGTGGCCCCGGGGCGCGCCCGACCTGCGATGTCAACCTTCTCGGCGAGTTGCGCCTCACGGGCGGACAAAGCCAGCCCCTGATCCGCGGTGTGTCGCGGTTCCCGGTCCTGGGCCAGGATGTAATGGCGTTGGCTGATGAGGACTTTGCCTCCATCTTCAGCCCGCCTGGGCACACGGGCATTCGTATCGGCACCTTGCACCAAAGCACCACGGTCGGTGCCTTCGCCCAAGTCGACGAACTCATCTCCAAGCACTTCGCCGTGCTAGGGTCCACGGGGGCCGGCAAATCCAGCGGCGTATCGGTCCTCATCGGTGCGATCCTGGAGGCCAAGCCCGACCTGCGGGTGTTCTTCATCGACCCTCACAACGAGTATGGATCCTGCTTTCATCCCCACGCCGATGTGCTTCGCCCCACCAATCTGCGACTGCCGTTCTGGCTGTTCAGCCTTGAGGAGTTCGTGGATGTGCTCTTCCGTGGACGCCCAGGCGTCGATGAGGAGGTCGACCTTCTGGCCGAGCTGATCCCAGCCGCAAAGGCTTCCTTCGCGGCAACGCGCGCCTCCTACGAACGCGGGGTGCTCAAGCGCATAGATGCCAAGGCGGCCGGCATCAGCCCCGACACGCCCATCCCTTACCGCGTGACCGATCTCATCGCGCTGATCGAGGAGCGCCGCGGCAAGCTCGATAACAGAGCGCTCGTCCACAACTACACACGCCTCCTGAACCGGATCGAAACGGTGCGCCTGGACGCGCGCTACGCGTTCATGTTCGACAACGCGAATGTTGGCGGGGACACCATGGTCGAGGTCATCGGCGATCTCTTCAAGTACCCCGGCCATGGAAAGACGGTCACCGTCATGCAGCTCGCCGGCTTCCCAGCGGAGGTGGTGGACTCACTCGTGTCTGTCTTGTGCCGCATGGCCTTTGAGGTCGGGTTGTGGAGCGATGGCACCCTGCCCATACTTATGGTGTGCGAGGAGGCGCACCGGTACGCGCCGGCGGACCGAACCCTCGGTTTTGGTCCAACCCGCAAGGCGCTGTCCCGTATCGCAAAGGAAGGCCGCAAGTACGGGATCCACCTTGGCTTGGTCACCCAGCGCCCAGCCGAGCTCGACCCGACCATCATCTCTCAATGCAGCACGGTCTTCGCCATGCGCCTGATGAACGATCGTGATCAGGCAATCCTCCGCGCGGCTGTGTCGGAAGCCGCGGGCAGCCTTCTGGAGTTCCTACCCACGCTCGGAACCCGGGAAGCCTTCGCCTTTGGCGAGGGCATGCCGTTGCCGATGCGCATTCGGTTTTCGGAGCTGCCTCCGGCTCGCATTCCCCGAAGCGAGGCGACGCCACGAGGCTACGCTGCAGGAGCGAGAATCGACCGGGATTACCTGTCATCGGTCGTGAACCGGTGGCGAGGATCCGCCGCGCGCGGCCCGACGAGTGGCGATGAGATCGCCGTCTCCGGCGGGAACGCTCCGCGTCGACCGCCGACGGCGGCGGTCGAGCGTCCCCCCGTGCTGGACGATAGGCCTCAGTTACCTGGCACACCTTCGTGGACCCACCGACCACGTTTTGGCACCTGACCAGACTTGGCTGGTGCCCCAGAACGTGTCCGTCTGTCCCGCTCCAGACGCACGCGATGTCGAGACGCCTGAAATGCTGACAGACCGCACACATCCAACTATCGCGCGAGCGCGCTGGTCGGTGAGGATGATGCGTGGCGGCTTATTGAGGTTGGCGTCGAGCAGCGCGAGGACGAACGAGCTCACAGGTGAGGGTCAGCCGCCACGGGAGCGCTGCGTTAAGCTGGCGAGAGCGCAGTCAGCAAGAGGGCGCAGCCTGGACGTCGCTCAATTCCCTTTCATGGTCGAACAGTGCCCTTGCACCTGGCACCCAGGACATCCGCTTACGGAAAAGGTCCCAAACAGCCTCAATGACCGCTTTGGGTGCTATTCCGCCCGGCAGGCAGGCGAACTCCTCAGCGTTTCCGCCGAGGAGCTTGTCATTCAGATCTCAGTCGCCTCGGCGAGGGTAAGAGCATCTTCCACGTCGACGCCGGGATAGCGCACGGTACTCTCGATCTTTGTGTGCCCGGGCAGGATCTGCACCGCCCGCAGGTTGCCGGTTCGCTTGTAGATCAGCGATGCCTTCGTCCGCCGCAGCGAGTGCGTGCGTACTCCTCTCGCCGCAGCGCAATCCCGGTCACCCATTCGTCCACGAGCCGTGCGTACTGTCGCGTGCTGATGTGAGTCGCGCGAGCAACCCGGCTCGGAAAGGCGTAGTCGTCGAGCGCTCCGCCTTGATGTTCGAGCCATGCCGACATGCTCGCACGGGCCGGCTCCAGGAGTTCGAACTGCACGGGCCTGCCCATCTTGCGCTGGAGGACCATGGCTCGGGAGCGCACCCGCCCGCCGCTGACGAGGTCGCCGATCCTG
>DASPJU010000439.1:0-11620 GCA_035628475.1 Salinarimonas sp.
GAGGTGCTCGGCGAAGCCGAGCCTCGAAGGGCGCTCCGGACATCGCCGACGCCGCCGATGTCGAAGGTGGTGCGTGCTTCGAGGCCCGGCTGCGCGGGGCACCTCGGCATGAGGGGGGAGAAGCGGGAGAGCCATCGTCCCACCCTTCTCCTCCCGGGCAGGGTGCCTCCTGCAGACCGGCCCGAGCGCATCGCTTTCATCCTCGCGTCCTCTCGACGGGCGCGTACCAGCAGCGGGCCTCGTGGCCGGGCGCGATCTCGCGCAAGGGGGGCTCCTCGCGCAGGCAGCGGGAATCGGCGAGCGGGCAGCGGGGGGAGAAGCGGCAGCCCTTGGGCATGTCGTTGGGGGCCGGCACCGCGCCCTCGATGGTGGACAGGCGCTCGCGGCTCTCCTCGAGACGGGGAATGGAGGCGAGCAGGCCCAGGGTGTAGGGGTGCTGGGCGTCGGCGAACAGCCGGCGCACGTCGGCGCGCTCCACGACGCGGCCGGCATACATCACCACCACCTCGTCGGCGGTCTCGGCCACGACGCCGAGATCGTGGGTGATGAGGATGATGGCGGTGCCGAGCCGACCCTGCAGGTCGCGCATGAGGTCGAGGATCTGCGCCTGGATCGTGACGTCCAGCGCCGTCGTGGGCTCGTCGGCGATGAGGAGCTGCGGGTCGAGGGCCAGCGCCATGGCGATCATCACGCGCTGGCGCATGCCCCCCGACATCTCGTGGGGATAGGCGTCGACGCGGCTCTCGGGGGAGGGGATGCGCACGAGCCGCAGCATCTCGACGGCGCGCTCGCGGGCCGCCGCGCGCGACAGGCGGCGGTGGCGGCGCAGGCCCTCAACGATCTGGTCGCCCACCCGGTAGACGGGGTTGAGCGAGGTCATGGGCTCCTGGAAGATCATGGCGATCCGGTCGCCGCGGATCGCCTCCATCTCGGCGCGCGACTTCGTCAGGAGGTCCTCGCCCTCGAACAGGATCTCGCCCCCGGCCCGGATGCCCGGCGGCTCGGGCACGAGGCCCATGATGGAGAGCGAGGTCACGGACTTGCCGCAACCCGACTCGCCCACGATGCCCAGCGTGCGGCCGGGGCGCACCTCGAAGCTCACCCCGTCCACGGCCCGGTGCAGGCCCCGCTCGGTGCGAAAATGCGTGGCGAGGTCCCGCACGGCGAGGAGCGGCGCGCCCGTCCCGGGCGCGCGGGCCGGGCTGTCGAGGGAGATCGTCGGGGCGGGGACCTGCATCATGCGCCGGGAAAGGTGAGGGGGGAGATCGTCCGATGGTCGCGGCCCGCCCAGTCGAGCCCCGCGACCCGGGGCTCGGCCCGGCGCTGCGCGGCCTCGAGCTCGGCCGAAGCGGCTTCGAGGTCGAGGGTGAGCACCCGGCCCGCCTCCACCACCTTGCGCCCGTCGACATACACGGTGTGCACCGCCCGGTCGGCGGCCTGGTAGACCAGCGAGCGCAGGGGATCGCGCACGGGGCGCATGGCCGGGTGCGTCACGTCCACGAGGACGAGATCGGCCTTGGCGCCCGGGGCGATGCGGCCGATGTCCTCGCGTCCCAGCGCCCGCGCCCCGGCGATGGTGGCGGCGTGGAACACCTCGCCCAGGCGCAGGTCCCAGACGTTCTCGGACATCATCCGCGAGCCGATGGCGGCGGCGCGCATCTCCTCCAGCATGTTGTGGGGGAAGGTGTCGGTGCCGATGCCGATCGGCACGCCGCGCCGCAGATACAGCCCCAGGCTCTGCATCGCGATGCCCCGGCGCTGGAACACCACGGGGCAGTGGGCGACGGTGGTGCCGCTGTCGACGAGCGATCCGAGATCGTCGCGCTTGGGCCAATTGAGCGTCGCGGAATGGTGGTCGAGAAAGATGCCGTGGCCCACGATGGAGCGCGGCGAGAGCACGCCCAAGCTCTCCAGCCACTCGATCGGCGTCATGCCGTGGCGGCGCGTGATCTCGTGGAACTCGACCACGCTCTGCGCCGCGTGGATCTGGAAGGGCAGGTCGCGCGCCTGGGCCTCCGCGAAGCTGTCGCGGATGAGCTCGGGCGAGCAGGTGTCGATCTGGGCCGGCGCCACCATGCCGGTGAGCCGCCCGCTTGGATGGGACGCGGCGGCGTCGAGGACGCGCATGGCCTCGTCCATGGCGCGCCGCCCGGCCGCCTCGTCCCACGCATAGGTCACGACGTGCCCGTTCCCCGTCGACCAGCGCGCCGAGCGGTACATGGGCGCGGCCACCCCGCGCAGGCCGCTCGCGGCGAAGAGGTCGAGCCAGCCCTCCCAGGGCACCGAGAGGTCGACCAGCGTGGTGACCCCAGAGAGCAGCAACTCGCCGTAGGCGACGGTGGCCGCGTGCGGGACGCCCTCCGCGTCCGGCTGGAACAGGGGCATGAACTCGTAGAGCGAGGAGCCCCACAGCTTCGCGGAGCCCAGCTCGTCGTTCCAGCCCTTCATCATCGGCTCGGCGGCCGGATGCGAATGGATGTCGACGAGGCCCGGCATGACCATGAGCCCGCGCCCGTCGACGGTCTCGTCCGCCTCGCCCGCGAACCCTGAGCCCACATGGACGACCCGGTCGCCCGCGAAGGCGACGTCGGCGTCCCGCAGGTATCGATGCGTGCCCGTCTCGGGATCGAAGGCGACGACCCAGGCGGCGTTGCGGATGAGGGTGGTCATGGGGTGTCCGGTGGGGAAGCGTTCACCTCTCCCCGCCGCGCGGGAAGAGGGCCGAGGCCCCCTTGCCGGGGGCTGAGGCGAGGGCGGCAGCCCGAGGGTGAGGGGGCGCCTCGAGGTGGAGCTTCACCGTCCAGGCCCCCTCACCCACGCCCGTCGGGCTTGCTTCGCCCGCAATTCCGCGGGCGAAGCCCTTTCCCCGCCCGCGGGGAGAGGGGATCAACGCACGAGCCTCAGGTCCAGCCCCTTGTAGAGGCCGCAGCCATAGATGTTGTGCGCCTTGATGGGCCCGACGCGGTTGGAGGCCGCGATCTTCATGGGCTCGTGGAAGAGCGGGATCCAGACGTTCTGGTCGTGGACCTGGCGCAGCACCTCGCCATAGGCCTTGGCGCGGTCCTCGTCCTTCACGGCCGTCATGCCCTGGTCGAGGAGCTTGTCGACCCCCGGGTCGCGGAAGTTCATCCGGTTGGGCGCCGGGATGTTGCCGGAGCGGAAGTAGAGGTTGAGCGCGTCGCCCGCCGAAATGTAGGGGAAGTTGAGGGCGAAGAGGTCGAATTCCTGCGTCGCGAGCTTGCCCCAGGCGGCGGTGGCGTCGAAGAGCTGGATGCGCAGGTCCACGCCGATCTTGCGCACGTCGCCCTGCACCGCTTCCATGATGGTGCGGAAGTGCGGCGCCGTGAAGCTGTAGCCCAGCGGCGACAGGCGCTTGCCGTCCTTCACCCGGATGCCGTCGGGCCCGCGGGTCCAGCCCGCCGCGTCGAGGATGCGGTTGGCCTCGTCGACATTGGTGCGCAGGAGCTTTCCGTCGAGCTCCTTGTTCCAGTCGAGCGCGTTCGTGCTGATGTAGGAATAAGCGGGCTCAACCTCGCCGAAGAACAGGTTCTTGGCCATGGCGGCCTGGTCGACGGCGAGCACCATGGCGCGCCGCACGGCCGGGTCGCTCACGCCCTCCTTGTCGAGCTTGAAGCCGATGAAGTTCGTCCAGAACGCCTCCTTGGACTCGACGATCCGGATCTGCGGGTTGCGCCGCAGGGTCTGGTAGCCGGAGAAGGGCACGTATTGGGTGACCTGGGACTGGCCCGTCATGACGGCGGCGAGCCGCGTCGATTCCTCGGGCACGATCTTCCAGACGACCTCCTGCACCTGGGCGGGACCCCGGTTCTCGTAGATCGGCGGGCCCCACTTGTAGGCGGCGTGCCGCTTGAGCGACATCTCGTTGCGGGGCTTCCAGTCGCCCCAGCAGAACGGTCCCGTGCCGTTGAAGCCCTTGACGCCGAAGTCGTTGCCCAGGGCCTCCACGTTCGCCTTGTCGATCACGACCGCGAAGCTCTGGGTGAGCTGGTAGAGCAGCTCGCTGAAGGGCGCTTTCAGGCGGTACTCGACGGTGAGCGGGTCCTTGGCGACGATGTCCTCGACGGGTCCGGCGCGCCAGCGCACGGGGGACTTCGTTTCGGGATCGATCCAGCGCTTGAGGGAATAGACCACGTCGTCGGCGGTCATCTTCTTGCCGTCGCAGAAGGCGACGTCGCCGCGAAGCTTGAACGTGTAGGTCTTGGCGTCCTCCGAGACGGTCCAGCTCTCCGCGACGCCCGGCTTGATGGTCGACATGTCGTAGTCGAGCGACACGAGCGTGTCGGCCATCATGAACAGGACCTCGGAGGCCGCCCGCGCCGTGGAGCGGTGCGGGTCGTAGTTGTTGGAATCGAGCTCGCGCACGATCGTGATCGTGCCCGCGGCCGGCTGCTGCGCGGCGGCCGGGCCCGCCGCGAGCGCGCCCGCCAGCATCGCGCCGGCGAGCCATGCCGAAGTTCCCTTGATCCTCATGTCTGATCTCCTCTGGTTGTCGCCGGGCGGTGGGCCGCCTCTCAGGTGTTGCGAAGTCGCGGGTCGAGGGTGTCGCGCAGGGCGTCGCCCAGCACGTTCGCGCACAGGACCACGAGCACGATGACGACGCTCGGCAGCGTGACGATGTGGGGGGCGAAGAACAGCGCGTCGCGCCCCTGCGCCGCCATCATGCCGAGCTCGGCCGCCGGCAGCCGGGGGCCGAGCCCCAGGAAGGACAGGGCGGCGCCGATGAGGATCACCTGCCCGAAGCGCAAGGTGAGGAACACGAACACCGAGGACAGGCAGTTGAGCGCGAGGTAGCGCCACAGGAGGGTGCGGTCCGGCAGGCCCACCGCGCGGCCCGCCTCCATGAAGTCCTGCCCCATCACCACCATCGCGGCGCCGCGGGTGATGCGGGCGACGTCCGGGACCGTGGCGACCGAGAGCGCGATCACGATCGCCTCCGTGCCCGGCCCCACCGCGGCCGCGAAGGCGAGACCCAGCAGGATGGCGGGAAACGAGAGCAGGATGTCGGCGAGCCGCATCAGGAGGCCGTCGAGGCGGCGGTAGTAGGCGGCGGCGAGCCCGACCCCGATCCCGATGCCGCCGCCGATCCCGACGGCCAGCACCGCGATGGCCAGCGTCAGGCGCGTGCCGTAGAGGAGCCGGCTCGCCATGTCGCGCCCCTGCCCGTCCGTGCCCAGCGGATGCTCGCGCGTGCCGCCCTCGGCCCAGGCCGGGGGCTGGAACGGGATCGGCTTCGTCTCGAAGGGGTCGTGCGGGGCAAGCCACGGCGCGAGCAGCGCCGCGAGCGCGATCCCCGCCAGCACGACGCTCGAGGCCAGCGCCAGCCGGTCGCGCAGCAGCCGGCGCAGGAACGGCGAGCCCGCGCGTCGCCGGGCGCGCAGGGCGGCAAGCGGTGCGGCGAGGGCGGCTCTCATCGGCGACCCACCCGCGGATCGAGGGCGGCGTAGAGCATGTCCACCACGAGGTTGATGACGATGAAGGACACCGCCAGCACGAGGATCGCGCCCTGCGCGAGCGGCATGTCGCTCGCCAGGATCGCGCCCACCGCGAGGCGCCCCACGCCGGGCCAGGAATAGATCGTCTCCGTGACCACCGCGCCGCCGAGCAGGTAGCCGGCCTGGAGACCCACCAGGGTGACCACGGGGATGAGCGCGTTGCGCAGGACGTGGCGCAGCACCACCGTGCGCTCCCGCAGGCCCTTGGCGCGGGCGGTGCGCACATGGTCGGCGTTGAACACCTCCAGCGCCGCCGTGCGGGTCATGCGGGCCACGGGCCCGATGAAGACGAGGCCCAGCGCGAGCGCCGGCAGCGCGATGTGGCGCAGGCCCTCGAGGGTCCAGAGCGGGCCCGCGCGGCCGAGGAAGGGCAGGAGCTCCCACCGGTAGCCGATCCACTGCATCAGCAGGAGGCCGATGAAGAAGATGGGGGTCGACACGCCCAGCACCGAGATCGCGATAACGATCCGGTCGAGGGCCCGGCCGCGATGGGCGGCGGCGAGCGTGCCCATGGCGATGCCGAGCGGGATCGACCAGACGAGGCAGGCGAGCATCAGCTCGACCGTAGGGCCGATCGCGTCGCGCAATTCCTCCGCCACGCGGGTGTTGGAGATGAGCGAATAGCCCAGGTCCCCCTGGAGCACGCGGGCGAGATAGATCGCGAACTGGACGAGCACCGGCTTGTCGAGCCCCATCTCGGTCCGGATGCGCGCCACCACGTCCGGCGGCGCCATCGGCCCCGCCACCACGATCGCGGGATCGCCCGGCACGAGCTTCAGCAGGAGGAAGCCGAGCAGCAGCACGCCGAGCAGGACCGGGACCGAGAGGGCCAGGCGGGACAGGACGTGCGCGGCCATCGTCTCCTCCCGGGGTTCAGGTCGCGCCACCGATCCCCGCTCCCCCGTGTGGGGAGGGGTCGGGGGTGGGGGTCGAAACGTCGGAGCGGACGACGTGGAGGGGAACACGCAGGCTGCTACAGCCCGCTCCTGCACCGGACGACCTCGCGTCCCCACCCCCGACCCCTCCCGACAAGGGGGAGGGGGACCAGTCATGCCCTCTCATCACCCCGCCTCCCCCAGCCGGTCGAACACCACCTCGCCGCCGCGGATCGTGAGGTCGCAGCGCGTGTCGCGCAGGATCTCCTCGGGGGAGGCCTCGAACAGGTCGCGGGAGAACACCGCGACGTCCCCCGCGAGGCCGGGCACGAGCCGGCCGCGATGGCCCTCCTGCCGGTTCACGTAGGCGCCGAACTCCGTGAAGGCCTGGAGCGCCTGGGCGAGGCTCACCCGCTGGCTCTCGTCCAGGACGGTGCCGCGCGACGTCTTCCGGGTCAGCATCGTGAACAGGTTGGGGAAGGGGTCGATGTCGCAGACGGGCGCGTCGCTGGAGGCGGCGGGGCGCATGCCGCGCTCGATCCAGGTCCGCAGCGGATAGGAGGGGTGCGAGCGCTCGGGGCCCAGCACCGAGACATAGAGGTCGCCGAAATCGTAGATGAAGACGGGCTGCGGCACGGGCTCGACGCCCAGCCGCACCATGCGGTCGATCTGGGCGGGGGTGTTGTAGCCGCAATGCTCGACCCGGTGGCGCCGGTCCGGATCGGGCCGCTCGTTGAGCGCCGCCTCGAAGGCGTTCAGGGTCTGCTCGATGGCCCGGTCGCCGATGGCGTGCACGGCGAGCTGGTAGCCCCAGTCGTGGTAGTCGCGCACCAGGGCGTTCATCTCGTCGTCGCGCAGCATCATCAGCCCCGTGGTGCGGGGCTCGCCCAGATAGGGCTCGCTCATGGCCGCGGTGCGCCCGCCGGCGCTGCCGTCCGTGAAGATCTTCACGGGGCCGACCCGCAGCATGTCGCAGCCCACCCCCGTGATCACGCCCTCCTCGCGGCAGCGCTCCACGATCCCGCCCGGCCCGCCCAGCAGGCACAGGTTCGTCCGCACCGGCAGGCGGCCCAGGCGCTGCGCGTGGCGATAGGCCACGACCTCGCGATAGCCCGAGCGCATGCCGACGCCCGCGTCCATGACGCTGGTGATGCCGTAGGCGAGGCAGGCATGTCCCGCGTCCTCGATCGCGGCCACGAGCTCGTCGTCCGTGAGGTCCGGGATCACGGCTTTCAGGGGATCGCGGGCGTTCTCGGCGAGCAGGCCCGTGAGGCGCCCGTCGCGGCTCTCGATGGCGCCGCCCTGGGGGGCGGGGCTCCCCTCGTCGATGCCGGCGATGCGCAGGGCCATGGAATTGGCGACCGCGACATGGCCGCAGGCGCGGGTGAGCACCACGGGATTGTCGGGGGCGGCCCGATCGAGCTCGTCGCGATGCGGATGGCGCCCCGTATCGAGGGCGAACTGGTCGTAGCCCCGGCCCTGGATCCAGGCACCGGGCCCGGCCGTCGCGGCCCGGTCCCGCACCAGGGCGAGCAGCCGGTCGAGCGTCGGCGCCGCCGCGGGGCGGATGTCGAGCTGGCGCATGACGACGCCGTAGGGGAGCAGGTGCATATGGGCGTCGTAGAGCCCCGGCGTGGCAAGGCGCCCGCGCAGGTCGATCACCCGGGTGGCGGGACCCCGCAACGCGTCGATCTCGGCGGCCGAGCCTGTCGCGAGCACCCGGCCCGACCACAGCGCCGCCGCCTCGCAGGCGCCCTCGCGCAGGCCGCGAAAGATCCGTCCGTTGGTGAGGATGAGTTCGGCCTTCGGGAGGGCGGTCATGGAAACCTTAAGCGTCCGGGATCCGCGTTCGCGGCGGCTTGCCCAAGCGTCAGGCCGTGAGATTGGCACGGGCGTTTCGCGCCCGGCAAGGGCTCGAATGCGGGTTCCCGCGAAAGCCCGCCTGGGCAGGATGCGGGTTTCGCGACGATCCGCGCGCTTTGCGTCGCCCGGCGCGGACGGTTACATCGAAGGCGGGGCGCTCCAGGATTCAGGAATCGGCGATGACCATCACGGCGCAGGACGGCAACCCCTTCTTCGAGAGCTGGACCACCCCCTTCGAGGCGCCGCCCTTCGACCGCATCCGCCCAGAGCACTTCGCCCCCGCCTTCGAGACGGCGCTCACCGGGCACCGGGCCGCCATCGACGCGGTGGCCGGCGACACGGGCGAGGCGGATTTCGCATCCGTGATCGAGCCGCTGGAGCGCGCCGGGCGCGACCTCGGGCGCGTCGCCATGACCTTCTTCAACCTGACGGGCGCCGACACCAACGACGCGCTCCAGGCGATCGAGCGCGAGATGGCGCCCCGGCTCGCCCGCCACTGGAGCGCGATCATGCTCGACGGGCGGCTCTTCGCCCGGGTCGACGCGGTCTTCGCGCGCCGCGAGGCCTTGGATCTCACGCCCGAGCAGCGCCGCGTCCTGGAGCGCACGCATCTGGGCTTCGTGCGGGCCGGCGCGCAGCTGCCGCAAGGCGAGAAGGACCGGCTCGCCGCGATCTCGGAGCGCCTCGCCACCCTCGGCACGAGCTTCTCCCAGAACGTGCTCGCGGACGAGAAGGCCTATGCCCTCGTCCTCGACGGCCCGGAGGACCTCGCGGGCCTGCCCGAGCCCCTGGTGGCGGCGGCGGCCCGAGCCGCCGAGGAGCGGGGGCACCTGGGCCGGCACGCGATCACCCTGTCGCGCTCGTCCATCGAGCCCTTCCTCACCTTCTCCGGCCGTCGCGACCTGCGCGAGCGGGCCTTCAAGGCCTGGATCGCCCGGGGCGAGGGCGGGGGCGCCACCGACAACCGGGCGATCATCGCCGAGATGGTGGCGCTCCGCGCCGAGCGGGCGCGGATCCTGGGCTACGAAACCTTCGCCCATTTCAAGCTCGACGACGCCATGGCCAAGACCCCGGACGCCGTGAGCGCGCTGCTCGACGGCGTGTGGAACCCCGCCCGGGCCCGCGCCGAGCGCGAGCGCGCCGCCTTGGCCGAGCTGGCCCGCGCGGAGGGAGCGCCCGACGAGATCGCCCCCTGGGATTGGCGCTACTATGCCGAGCGCGTGCGGCTCGCCCGCCACCAACTGGACGAGGCCGAGATCAAGCCCTATTTCGGGCTCGAGCGCATGATCGAGGCCGCCTTCGAGGTGGCGACCCGGCTCTTCGGCATCACCTTCCACCCCCGGGACGACGTGCCGGTCTACCATCCGGACGTGCGGGCCTGGGAGGTGCGCCGCGCCGACGGATCCCATCTGGGGCTGTTCCTGGGCGACTATTTCGCCCGCTCCTCGAAGCGCTCGGGCGCCTGGATGAGCGCCTATCGCGGCCAGCGGCGCCTCGACGGGGACGTGCGCCCGATCATCGTCAACGTGATGAACTTCTCCAAGGGCGACCCGGCGCTCCTGTCCTTCGACGACGCCCGCACCCTGTTCCACGAGTTCGGCCACGCGCTGCACGGCCTGCTCTCGGACGTGACCTATCCCTCCATCGCCGGCACCAGCGTGGCGCGCGACTTCGTGGAGCTGCCCTCGCAGCTCTTCGAGCACTGGCTCGAGGTGCCCCAGATCCTGGAGCGCTTCGCGGTCCACCACCGCACCGGCGAGCCCATGCCGCGCGACCTCCTCGACCGGCTGCTCGCGGCGCGCAACTTCAACCAGGGCTTCGCGACGATCGAGTACCTGTCCTCGGCCATCGTCGATCTCGACCTGCACCTCCTGCCCTCCGCCGACAATCTCGACCCCCTCGCCTTCGAGCGCGAGACGCTCGCGCGGATCGGCATGCCGGACGAGATCGTGATGCGCCACCGCACGCCCCACTTCACCCATGTGTTCTCGGGGGACGGGTATGCTGCCGGCTACTATTCCTATCTCTGGTCCGAGGTGCTCGACGCCGACGCCTTCAAGGCCTTCGAGGAGGCGGGCGACCCCTTCGATCCCGAGACGGCGCGCCGCCTGCACGACCACATCTACTCCGCCGGCAACCGCCAGGACCCCGCCGAGGCCTACACGGCGTTCCGGGGGCGGATGCCGAGCGTGCAGGCGCTGCTGGAGAAGCGGGGCTTGGCGGGGGTGGACAGCGTGACGGGGGCGGAGGTGTGAGGCCCGTCTCCCCTCTCCTGTGAGGGAGAGGGGTCGGGGGTGAGGGCGCCACGTCGGGAGGCGCCCTGCACCTCTCGGCTCGTCATGCTCGAAGCGACCCGGCCATCCCGTCGACGCGTGGACCTGGGTCCCCGGGTCGAGCCCGGGGAGGACGGTGGCGGAGCGGCGGGGTGGTGCGCCCTTCCCGGCGTGATCCCTCTCCCATCCGGGACAGAGGAGGGCGCGTCACCGCGGGATCAGCGCCCTGAAGCCGTAGACGAAGGCGACGAAGCCCGCGAGGCTGCCCGCGTAGAGGAGCACGAACCAGCCCAGGCGCTGCCAGCGGGAGGGGGGAGGCGCCTGCGGCATCAGTGATACCCGCTCGACTGCACGTCCTCCGCGACCTTGCCGCGGAACACCCAATAGGCATAGGCCGTGTAGAGGAAGGTGAGCGGCGTCACGATCGAGTAGCCGATCAGCGCGAACATCTGCGCCGAGGGGTGGTTCGAGACCTGCCAGATCGTGAGGCGCGGCGGCACCGCGTAGGGGAACAGGCTGATCGCGAGGCCGAGGAACCCCAGCAGGAACAGGGCGATGCTCAGGAAGAAGGGCGGGTACTGCCGGTTGTCGCGCAACGTCGCGTAGATGCGCCAGGCCACGAAGGCGGTGAGCAGCGGCACCGGGGCGAGATAGGCGATGTTGGGCCAGGCGAACCAGCGCCGCTCGATGTCGGTGCCTAAGAACGGCACCCAGAGGCTCACGATCGCCATGGAGACGATGGTGGCGAGAAGGAATTGCTGCGCCTTGCGACGGGCCCACAGCTCCAGCTCGCCCGTGGTCTTCATCACGCACCAGGTGGCCCCGAGCAGGCCGTAGCCGCACACCAGGCCGACGCCCGTCATGAGCACGAAGGGCGAGAACCAGTCGAAGGTGCCCCCCGTGAACTGGCGCCCATTGGTCTCGAAGCCCTGGACGAAGGCGCCCAGCACGATCCCCTGCGCGAAGGTCGCGAGCAGGGAGCCGTAGTGGAAGGAATAGTCCCAGATCCGCTTGGAGGTCTCGGCCTTGAAGCGGAACTCGAAGGCCACCCCCCGGAAGATCAGGGCGATGAGCATGATGAGGAGCGGGATGTAGA
>DASPJU010000440.1:0-2505 GCA_035628475.1 Salinarimonas sp.
GACTTCCCCTCAATGACCGAGGGCAAGCTGCCGCACCGCTTCACCCTCGGCGCCGGGCAGGTGCGCGACCTCGTGGACCGCACGCGGTTCGCCATCTCCACGGAGGAGACGCGCTACTACCTGAACGGCATCTACCTGCACGCCACCGAGGCCGGCGGCGCCAGGGTGCTGCGCGCCGTCGCGACGGACGGCCACCGCCTCGCCCGGGTCGAGCTGCCCGCCCCCGACGGCGCGCTCGGCATGCCGGGCGTCATCGTGCCCCGCAAGGCGGTGGCCGAGATCCAGAAGCTCGTCGACGACGGTGCCGAGGAGGTGCGGGTCGAGCTCTCGTCCGCCAAGGTCCGCCTCACCTTCGCGGGCGTGATCCTGACCTCGAAGCTCATCGACGGCACCTTCCCGGACTATCAGCGCGTCATCCCCACGGGCAACGACAAGCGCCTCGTCGTGGACCGCGACGACTTCACCAAGGCCGTGGACCGCGTCTCGACCATCTCGTCGGAGCGCGGGCGGGCCGTGAAGCTCGCCATCACGGAAGGGCGCATGACGCTCTCCGTGAACAACCCCGATTCCGGCAGCGCCACCGAGGAGGTGGAGGTCGACTACGAGGCCACGCCCCTCGATATCGGCTTCAACGCCCGCTACCTCCTCGACATCACAGGCCAGCTCGACGGGGACGTCGCGACCTTCATGCTCGCCGATCCGGGCTCGCCGACCCTCATCCAGGACCGGGAGGGAGCCTCCGCCCTCTACGTCCTGATGCCCATGCGGGTCTGACGCCCGCTTGGCCGTCGGTACGCGCGTCGCCCGCCTCGTCCTGCAGGACTTCCGGTCCTACCCCGCCCTCGACCTCGCCGCGGGCGCGGGGCTCGTGGCCTTGGTGGGCGAGAACGGCGCCGGCAAGACGAACCTCCTCGAGGCGATCTCCCTCTTCACGCCCGGGCGGGGCCTGCGGCGCGCCGAGCTCGCCGAGATGGCGCGGGCGGGCACCGACGCCTTCGCGGTCTCGCTCGCCCTGGAGGGCCCCTTCGGCGAGCATCGCCTGGGCACCGGCATCGTGCCGCCCACGCCGGAGGGCCGCGTCGCGCGCCTGTGCCGCGTCGACGGCGCGCCGGCCTCCTCGCCCGCCGCCTTCGCCGAGTTCGTGCGGGTGGTCTGGCTCACCCCGGACCTCGACGCGCTGTTTCGCGGCCCCGCCGGCGACCGGCGCCGCTTCCTCGACCGTCTCGTGCTGGCGGTGGACGCGGAGCACGGGGCGCGGGTCAACGCGCTGGAGCGGGCGCTGCGCTCGCGCAACCGCGTGCTCGAGGACGAGCGCTCGGACGAGCTCTGGCTCGAGTCGATCGAGCGCGAGGTGGCCGAGCTCGGCGTCGCGGTGGCGGCGGCCCGGCGCGAGACCGTGGAGCGCCTCGCGGTGCTGATCGATGCCACCCGCGACGACGCCTCCCCCTTCCCCTTCGCCCGCATCGCCCTGCACGGCGAGCTCGACGCCCTCGTGGCGCGCCTGCCGGCGCTGGACGCGGAGGACCGCTACCGCGCTCTCCTGCGCGAATCGCGCTCCCGCGACCGCGCCGCCGGGCGCACCCTCGTCGGCCCCCAGGCCTCGGACCTCCTGGTCCGGCACGGCCCCAAGGACATCCCCGCCGACACCGCTTCGACGGGGGAGCAGAAGGCCCTCCTCATCGGCCTGGTGCTCGCCCATGCGCGGCTCGTGGCCGCCATGACGGGGATCGCCCCCCTCGTGCTCCTCGACGAGGTCGCGGCCCATCTCGACCCCCGCCGCCGGGGCGCCCTGTTCGACACCCTCGCGGCGCTGGGCGGCCAGGTCTGGATGACCGGCGCCGACCCCGCGCTCTTCACGGGCCTGTCGGGCGCCGACATCGTCCACGTGACGCCGGGCCGGGCGGCGCCTGCCCCGTGGGACGGCGGCACGTGAACGCTCGCCCTCTCCCCTCTCCCGTAGCGGGAGGGGAGCCTGCGTTAGGCGTTTGAAGAAGCGTCTCCACGCGCTACCTTGGCGCGATCGGCCCCGGCGGGCCGGCGGGAGATCCACACGATGGCGCGGGCGCAGCCGCCCTACCCTCAGGCCGGCGGACCGGCCCGGCCGTCCTGGAACGAGGCGGAGCGGGTCGCGGCCCTGCGGGGCTACGGCATCCTCGACACGCCGCCCGAGGCCGCCTTCGACGAGATCGCCCGCATCGCCGCCCTCGTCCTGGAGGCGCCGATCGCCGTGGTGAACCTGATCGAGGACACGCGCCAGTTCTTCAAGGCCGAGATCGGCCTCGGGGTGCGCGAGACCCCGCTCGACGTCTCGATCTGCGCTCACGCGCTCCTCGCCGGCGATCTCCTGGTGGTGCCCGACACCGCCCGGGACCCCCGCTTCGCCTGCAATCCCCTGGTCACGGGCGCGCCGCACCTGCGCTTCTATGCCGGCGCCCTGCTGGAGACCCCGCGGGGGCTGCCGATCGGCACCCTGTGCGTCCTCGACCACGCGCCCCGCCCCGACGG
>DASPJU010000441.1:0-11471 GCA_035628475.1 Salinarimonas sp.
CCAGCACCGCGGCGTCGGGCGACCACAGGCGCTCGGTCCCGTCCGGTGCCTCCCGGGCGGGATGGGCCGCGAGATCCAGGTGGTTCGTCGCGATGAGGCGGCCCTCCCGCGAGCGCAGCTCCAGATGGATCCGGCGCATGGAGGACTCGGTCACCCCCGGGGTCTCCAGCGTCACCTCGCCGAGGTCGAGCACGGTGGGGGCCTCGATCCGCGGAAGGTCGAAGCGCTTGAGGCTCTCGCCGACGCGCGCGGTGAGCACCGCGCCGTCCAGCGCCGGGCCCGCGCCGTGGGCGACCGCGAGCCGGATGCGGATGGCCTCGCCCGCCCAATAGGACAGGCGCTCCCATTTGGGCACGATCACGGTGTCGGCGTTGACGATGTGGAAGAGCTCGTGGAAGACGCGCGGGTTGCGCCGCATGTCGAGCAGCCCGTTCGACTCCCAATGGCAGTCGTGCAGCTCCGTGATCACGTAGCCGGCAAGACTTTCCTTCCGGCGCATGGCCTCGATCTGGTACTTCAGGGCCCGGAACTGCTGCCACTGCGCCGCCATGACGAAGCGGCGCAGGTCACCGAACACCCGGTCGAGGTTCCAGTCCGTGAAGCGGTTCTCGACCCCGTGGGCGTACATGACGCCCTCGCCCCAATCGTGGCCCGTCTCGAACCACCAGGGCTCCTTGCCCTGCGGGTCGCGCAGGTCCTTCGGATAGGGCAGGCCCCAATTGCCGAACTCGGAGCACATGAGGGGCTCGGTGCCGCGGATCACCGCGTCGCCGTGGGGCGAGTAGAGCCATGAGGCGCGGCTCGCCAGCTGGTCCGTGAACTGGTCCCACTCGTCGCGATGGTCGGGGATCGCGGAATAATAGTGATAGTCCGCGATGTCGGTCTCGACGTGGAAGCTCGGCGCCAGCGGCGAGTTGTCGACCACGAGGCGGGTCGGGTCGTACCTTTTGAGCCAGTGGTAGGTCTGCTTGAGCCAATCCCTGTGGTCGGGATCGTTGACGAGGTCGACGCCCCAGTTCTCGTTGATGATCGTCCAGATGACGATGGAGGGGTGGTTGCCGTCGCGGTCGACGATGCCCTTGAGGAGCCGCTCCTTGCGGGTGCGCGAGCGCACCGTGACCATGCCGCCGTTGGGGAGCTCGGTCCAGATGAGCAGGCCCATCCGGTCCGCGACCTCGTAATAGCGCGGGTCCGCCGCCTTGATGTGGCAGCGCAGGCAGTTCAGCCCCAGCTCCTTGGCCTTGCGGAACTGGTCCTCGAGAAAGTCCACCGAGGGCACGGTGCAGATCGTGTCCGGGTAGTAGTCCTGGTCGAGCGCCGAGCGCAGATAGAGCGGTTCCCCGTTGAGGTAGAACTTGCCGTCGCGGGTCTCGATGGTACGGAAGCCGAAATTGTCCTCGATGGCGTCGACGACCCGCCCGTCCCGGCGCATCTCGACCCTGGCGCGATAGAGATGGGGCGTGTCGGGGGACCAGGACATCACGTCCTCGACCCGCGCCGCCAGCGGCGCCGACTCGGCGCCGGGGGACGCCGCGGCCTCGGCGCGCGCCACGGGAGCGCCGTTGGGGTCGGTGATCCGCAGATGGAAGGAGGCGCCCGCCTCCAGGCCCGTCATGAACTGGAGCTCGACCGCCACCTCGCCCGTCTCCCGGTCGGGTACCAGGCGGATGCGGCGCATGTGGTCGGCGATGCGCCGCTCGAGATGGACCGATTGCCAGATGCCGGAGAGCGGCCCGTACCAAGACTGCTTGCCGAAGGGGATCTCGGCGAAGGGGCTGTCGGGGAACTCGTTGGGGTTGTCGGTGGGCGAATCGACCCGCACCTTGATCTCGTTCCGGCCCGCCGTCAGCGCATCCGTGACGTCGAAGGAGAAGGGCAGGAACCCGCCTTCGTTGGTGCCGATCAGCGTCCCGTTCACCCAGACCTTGGTGTTGTGGAACACCGCCCCGAATCGCAGCCAGACCCGGTCGCCGAGCCAGCCCTCGCGGATGGTCACGTCGCGGCGATAGATGCCGATGCCCGCCCGCATGTGCAGGTCGGAGAACTGGGCCTGCCAGGGGCTGGGGACCTTGATGGTGCGGACCTCGGCGGGGCCGGACAGCCGGTCGTCGGAGACGTGGAGGAACTCCCAGGTTCCATCCAGGCTGATGCGGGATTCGAGCATGATCTCTCCTTGCGCTCGCGCACGGAAGAATCCTCCATCGCGGCGGAAACAAGGCTGCGCCCGGACGATCGCATGGTCCCCCGGCGGAGGCGCCCCCGGTCGTGGCCGGTCGGTCGTCCTCCCGCGCCGCCTCTGCCCCGCGCGGGGCTCCCTGGTGTGGCGGTCCGGCGGGTCAACGAACGAGGGGGGACTTGGATCCGGCGGCTTCCGAGCCCCGGCGCGGCGGGTCCGGCCGGACGGAACTGCCCCGTTGCGGGCCGCGTTGCCCTCCCATGTTCCGGCGCGCCGCGGCGCGCCCACCAGATGAGGTCACGATGCGCGTCACCGACGATTCCGCCCGGCAGGGCCGGACCGGCAAGCCGGTCTTCTGGGTGCTGGCCACCAGCCTCTTCCTTCTGTTCGTGGCGGGCGCGGGTCTGATGATGTGGATCGGCTCGGGCGAGCCGCGCACGCCGACCCAGGCCGCCTCCGAGAGCGCCATCAACCCGCCCGGCGTGACCGGCTCCACGGGCTCCACCTCGGACCGCACGCCCGCCGCCAACCCGATGTATCCCGCGCCCTCCGAGACCACCAACGTCAACCGGCCGGGCACGACCAAGACCGCCCCGTAAGCTGCCGGCCCGCGGGCCCACCGTCATGATCCCCGGACCCCGTCCGCGAGGCGCCCCCTCGCGGACGGGCTCGCGCTGCGCGTGCCGCGCCAGGGTGGCGTCACGGTCCCGAACCGCTTAAACATCCCCGCAAAAATCCGCTGCGGGGCCCCATGACGCGCATTCGCCCGACGATCCGGTGGCGCCCGGCCGCCGCCCTCCTGGCCCTGGCGCTCCTGGCCCTGGGCGCCGCCGCGCCGGCGGCGGCCCAGGCTCCGCCGGCGCCGGCGCCGCCGCCGGCGGCCGCCGCGCCCGCCCCGCGGGATCTCGAGGAGACCAAGCCGCTTCGCGCCGAGATCGAGAGCATCCGCCTCGATTTCGAGCGGCGCGAGGCGGCCTTGCGCGGACGCGAGCTCTCCGACGGGGATCTCCAAGGCCTGCGCGCCGGGGTCGACGCCCTCGTGGAGCGCGCCCGGGCCATCGTGGACGACCTCAGCCCCCGCCTCGACGCCGCTCGCGCCCGGCTGGCGCAGCTCGGCGACAAGCCCGAGGAGGGCGCCGCGCCCGAGAGCCCCGAGCTCCAGGCCGACCGCCGCGCCCGCGAGGCCGAGGCGGCCGAGCTCGACGAGACGCAGCGCATCGGCCGCGCCGTGATGCTCCAGGGCCAGCAGATCGCGGCCGCGGTCTCGGAGCGGCGGCGCACGATCTTCGCCCGCTCCGTCTTCCGCCAGAGCCAGAGCCTCGCGAGCCCCGCCCTCTGGCTCGACGTCGCCCGCACCATGCCCCGCGACGTCGCGGCGCTGCGGCGCGTCTTCACGGACTGGGCCGAGCGCGTCCGGCGCGAATCGACCGCGCCCTCCATCGCCCTGGTGCTGGCCGCGACGTTCGCCGCCGCGGGGCTCGCCTGGGGCCGACGCCGGCTTCTGCCCCGTCTCGTCGTCCGCGACCCCGGCGCCGCGCCGAGCCCCTTGACCCTGCACGTGGCGGCCCTCCAGGTGCTCGTGCTGGGGACCCTGCCGGCGGTGGTGGCGAGCCTTGCGGTCTTCGCGGCCCTCGACGCGGCGGGCTTCCTGCCCGTGCGGGTGCGGCCGGTCGCGGGGGCGGCGCTCGCGGGTCTCGCCTTCGTGGCCTTCGTGATCGCGCTCGCCGACGCCGTCCTCGCCCCCGGCCGGGACGGCTGGCGGCTCCTGCGCATGGCCGATGTCTCGGCCCGCCGGCTCATGCGCCTGGCGGTCGCACTCGCCTGGATCGTGGCGCTCGCAAAGCTCGCGGACGCGGTCAACGCTGCGATCGCGGCGGGCCTGCCGCTGAGCGTCGTGACCCGGGGCGCCTTCGCGGCGGCGGCGGCGCTCGCGCTCGCCGCGACGCTGCGCCGCTTCGCCGCGGGCGCCGTCGAGGAGGAGGCCTGCCTCGGGCCCTACATCCCCGAGGCCAATGCCGGCGGTCCCCTGCGCATCCTCGGCTGGGCGGCCGTGGCGGCGCTGGTGGCCGGCCTGCTCACGGGCTACGTCGCCTTCGCGGCGTTCCTGGTCGACCAGCTCGCCTGGGTCGCGATCCTGGCGGCCCTGTTCTTCCTGTCGGTGCGCCTCGTCGACGTGGTGCTGGTGCGGTCCCTGCGCGACCCCACCCGGCTGTCGTCCGCGCTCCAGGCCAATACGGGCCTGCGCCGGCGCTCGCTGCAGCAGATCGCGGTCTTGGTCGACGGCGTCGCCCGGGTGGTGCTCATCCTGGCCGTGGCGCTGCTGGCGCTCGCGCCCTGGGGGGTCGAATCGCGCGATCTCCTGTCGTCCGCGCGGGCCGCCTTCTTCGGGCTCCAGGTCGGCGATCTCACGATCTCGCTCTCGGGGATCGTGCTCGCCATCGGGATCTTCGCCCTGGGCGTCGTCGTCACGCGCATCGTCCAGCGCTGGCTCGAGACGGCCTTCCTGCCCGCCACCGACCTCGACGCGGGCCTGCGCAACTCCATCAAGACCGCCTTCGGCTATCTCGGCTTCTTCGCCGCGGCGGCGCTGGCGCTGTCCTCGATGGGCTTGGGGCTCGAGCGCATCGCGCTGGTCGCCGGCGCGCTCTCGGTCGGCATCGGCTTCGGCCTGCAGTCGATCGTCAACAACTTCGTCTCGGGGCTGATCCTCCTGTGGGAGCGCCCGATCCGGGTCGGCGACCTCATCGTGGTGGGCGACGGCGAGGGCCATGTGCGCAAGATCTCGGTGCGCTCCACCGAGATCGAGACCTTCGACCGCTCGACCATCATCGTCCCCAACTCCAACCTCATCTCGGGCGTGGTGCGCAACCGGGTACGCGGCGACCGCTCGGGCCGGGTCGTCCTACCGGTGGCGGTGATGCGCAACCAGGACCCGATCCGGGCGGCCGAGATCCTCGAGGGCTGCGCCGCCGCCCATCCGGACGTGCTCAAGGAGCCCCCGCCGCGGGTGAACTTCAAGAAGATCGGCGAGACCTGGCTCGAGTTCGACCTCGTGGCCTTCGTGGCCGACGTCGACTTCCAGGTGCGGGTCCAGACCGACCTCAACTTCGCGGTCTTCAAGGCCCTGACGGACGAGGGCTTCATCCCGCCGCTCGGCCCCGCCTCCCTCACCGTCCAGGGCCTGGGCTCCGTGGAGGCGGCCCTGGAGCACATCGCGAGCGCCATCGGCGCGGCGGAGCGGCCCGGGGGCGCGCCTCAGCGCACCGAGACCTCGAGCCGGTAGGAGGCGTTCCCCCGGGTCCCGCCGACCACCAGGAGATAGGTGCCGGAGCGGGGCAGGGCGCCGCTCCAGGCGCGGGCGTCCTCGCCTTCGCCGGCTCCCGGCAGGGCGCGGCCCTCGACCTCCAGGACGCCTTCCTCCACGCGTCGGCGGGCGCCTGGCTCGTAGATCTGCACGACGGCGTTGCGCTCAGGCGACGCGACCCGCACCGCGAGCCGCTGCCCGGCGCGGGCCTCCAGCCCGTAGAGCGCGCGCTCGCCCCGGATCACCGCTCCCTCCAGGACGGCGGAGGATGCGCCGCGGGCGAAGCGGATGGGCGTGGGCGGCTCCTGCGCGGCGGCGGGGCCGGCGAGCGCGAGTAGGACGGCGAGGGCGGCGCGGATCATGCGGCCAGCCTTGGCGGAGGCCGTCCGCCCTGGCAAGCCTCGCGTCTTGCATGTCGTCCCGAACCGGCCTTGGATGCGCCCGTGGCGTCGGTTCGGCGAGGAGGGATGATGAGTGTCGGGCGGTGGTTCGTGGCGGGGATCTGGGCGTTCGGGCTGGCGAGCGCGCTCGCCGTCGCGACGGTGCCGGCCCTGCGGTCGCTCGGCGTGCCCTCGCTGGCCTGGCCGCTGCTCGCCGCGCTCGTGACCGACCTGGCGCTGCGCCCCGCCGTCGCGGCCGGGCGGATCGCCCCCGTCACCATGAACGAGCGCTTCGTGGCGGTGATCGGCGCCGCGCTGATCCACACCCTCGTCCTCGCCGCCGTCGCGCCCGCCGGGTGACGCAGGGGCACTGTGCCCCTCGCGACACACAGGCCCGGGCTCGACACGGAACCGGGGCCGTTCTGAGACATTGGCCTCGTACGAGCTCGGCCGCGCGGTAAGCTTGGCCGAGATTCGCGACACAGGCTCCGTGCGAGCCCAAACAGCGAGCGTCCGTGGGCGGCAGGCTGCATCCACCCCCCTCGACCCCACCGGGCCCTCCGGCCCGCGACGGCGCTCCCCTTCGCGTCCCGCCCCCTTCTCCTCTCCACCGACGGACGGCCCCCGCGCCGTCCGTTTTCGTATGCGTCACCCCCAGCAGGAGATCCGAGCCTTGAGCAAGCGCCAGGACAAGCTACGCCGGAAGAGCCATCGCCGCTTCGGCGGCGCGGAGATCCTCGAGCTGCATTCGGACCGGTTCCGGCACGAGCGCGAGGCCGCCCCGATCCGGCCGCTCAACGCCGCCCAGGCCGTCTATCTGGAGGCCATGGGATCGAGCCCGCAGACCGTGGTGCTCGGGCCCGCCGGCACCGGCAAGACCTGGCTCGCCGCCGTGAAGGCCGCGGACCTCTACCGGGAGCGGCGCATCGGCCGCATCGTGCTGACCCGTCCCAACGTCCCCGGCGGCCGGGGCTTGGGCTTCCTGCCCGGCACGTTGGAGGAAAAGTTCGGCCCCTGGGCCGCGCCCCTGGTGGAGGCCATCAAGGAGCGCATCGGCGCCGGCGCCTACGAGATCGCGGTGAAGAACGGCGACATCGAGATGGTGCCCTTCGAGGTCATGCGCGGGCGCTCCTGGCGCGACTGCTTCGTGCTCCTGGACGAGGCCCAGAACGCCACCGCCCACGAGATGAAGCTCTTCCTCACCCGCATCGGCGAGGATTGCCGCGTCGTCATCAACGGCGACGTCAGCCAGTGCGACCTCAAGGAGGGCTCGGGCCTCGCCACCGTCGTGGAGCTGATCCGCGCCAACGACATGCCGGTGCCCATCGTCGAGTTCGGCCTCGACGACATCGTCCGCTCCGGCATCTGCGCCATGTGGGTCCGCGCCTTCCACGAGGCGAGGCTCTGAGCGGCACGGGCGGCGGTGGGGAGCCCAGGCTCCTCACCCGAGCCGGAAAGCCTCGTTGATCGCGCTCTTCACGCCGCCCCCCATCTGCGGCCCGCCGCCCGCGACATAGATGGCGTCGCCCAGCGCCACCGCGCCCATGCCGTGGCGCGGGGTGAGCATGGGGGCATGCGCCTCCCAGCGATCGGCGGCCGGGTCGTAGGCCTCGTTCTGGCCGTAGACCCGGTTCGTGCCCTCGCCGCCCATGCAGAAGATCCGGTCGCGGAACCACACCGTGCCGTGGCCGGAGCGGGCCGTGGGAATCGGCGCGCGGGGGATCCACTCGTCGGCGCGCGGGTCGTAGGCGTGGTGCAGGTTCGAGTTGGTGTGGAAGCTGTCGACCCGCCCGCCGATCACGTGGACCCGGCCGCCGACGGCCGCGATCCCCGCGTGGTCGCGGCCGAGCGGCATGGGCTGGCGGCGGGCATAGCGGTCGGCCTTGGGATCGTAGACGAGGTGCCAGTCGATGGAGCGGCGGTTGTCGGAGCCGATGGCGCCGCCAACGATGTGGATCATCCCGTCGAGCGCGATGCAGGCCATGGCCCCGCAGGCCTCGGGCAGGCGGCGGATCGGGGTCCAGCGCGCGCCGTCGAAGGCGAAGGCGCCGTCATGGGGCGTGCGGTTCTGCTCCAGGAAGCCGCCGAAGGCGTAGAGCCGCTCGTCGAGCGTCGCGACGCCCACGTGATTCGCGCCTCGCGGCAGCTCCGGCAGCGTCTCCCAGGCATCCGCCGCGGGATCGTAGGCGTGGTGATAGGGCCGGTCGACCCGCTGCTCGGCATAGCCGCCCACGAGATGCATCCGGCCGCGATAGCCCACCGCCCAGGCCATCTCGGTGCGGGGCAGGGGCAGGGAGGCGCGGGGCGCCCAGGCCCCCGGCGCGGCGGCGCGCGGGGCGGGGCTCTCGGTCACGGCCTGCTCGCGATGGATCGCCGGCAGGTCGATGCGGCCGGGCTGGGCGAGGCGCTCGAACTGGCCCCCGTGATGGAGGTGCTGGGCGAGCGCCGGCGTGGCGACGGCCAGGCCGAGACCGCCGGCGAGCAGGCTGCGACGGGAGATGGGCATCGGGGCCTCCAGGGCAGGGGAGGCCAGGAGACCGCGCGCGGGACGCGATGGCAAGGGGCCGCGGACGCCATACAGGTCCGTCGATATCCGGGTGACGCCCGGCCATGGACATCGGAGAGCGCCCGGCGAACCTGCCGACATCAGCCCCGGGCCTTGCGCCTGGCGGGCGCCGCGAGCCTCGCTATAAGGCCACATGAACTTTCTTCTCCCCTTCCTCGCCCTCGGCGCGCTCGGCGCCCTCGGCGTCGCTTCCATGATCCCGACCTTGGGGCCGACCTTCGCGCTCCTGCGTCGGCAGCCCGCCCTGGCCGAGCGATCCGACGCCGCCCTCACGCTCCTCGTCGTGGCGCAGCCGCTCGTCCTCGTCCTCGTCGGGGCTGCGATCGGCGCGGCGCTCGCGCATCGGGTCGGTCTCTCCTCGCTGGTCGCGAGCCTCGTGCGGGGCGAGGCGATGCCGCCCGTGTCGGCGCGCTCTCTCGGCGTCGCGGTGGCTGCGGGCCTGGCGGCGGGCGCCCTGATCGTCGGCATCGACGTCGCCTACAAGCTCGCCACGGTCCCGGGCTTCCGCGAGGCGCTGGCGCGGGCCTCCGGGTCGTCGGTCCCGCTCGCCCACAAGGTCACGGCCCTGCTCTATGGCGGCGTCGCCGAGGAGGTGATGATGCGCTGGGGCCTCATGACCCTCCTCGTCGCCATCGGGGCCTGGCTCGCGGGCCCGCGCTTCGCCGACACGCCGGGTCTCGTGATCTGGCCCGCCATCGTGCTCTCGGCGCTGCTTTTCGGCGCCGGGCACCTGCCCAAGGCCGCCGCCACGGCGCCCCTCGACGCGGCGATCGCGCTGCGGGTCGTCGGCCTCAACGCCATCGCGGGCATCGCCTATGGCTGGCTCTACGCGCGACACGGCCTGGAGCACGCCATGCTGGCCCACATGGCGACCCATGTCGCCTTCTGGACCGCGACGCCGCTGGCCATCCGCATCCTCGCGTGAATCCGCGCCGAACCTGCGCTATAAGGACCGCCTGTTCCGGAGCCCGCCCATGGACCTCGCCGGCCTGATCGTCTTCGCCACCGCGCTCACCATCGCGGCCGCCTCGCCCGGCCCGGGGATCGCGGCGATCGTCGCCCGGGTGCTGGGGCGCGGCACGCAGGGTGCCTTCAGCTTCGCGGCGGGCGTCGCGATCGGCGACGTGGTCTGGCTCACCGTCGCGATCCTCGGCCTCGCGGCGCTGGCGCAGACCTTCCACGGCCTGTTCCTCGTCATCAAGTACGCGGGCTGCGCCTATCTGCTCTATCTGGGCTGGCGGCTCTGGACCGCGCTGGCGGCCCCGGTCGAGGTCGCGGCCGAGACCCGCCGCGAGCGGCCCGCCACCCTCTTCCTCGCTGGCCTCGCCGTGACCTTGGGCAACCCGAAGGTCGTGGTGTTCTACCTCGCCCTGCTGCCCACCCTGCTCGACCTCGCGGCCGTCACGGTGCTGGGCTATGCCGAGCTCGTGGCCGTGACGCTGGGCGTGCTGGGCGTGGTGTTCGGCGCCTACATGGCGCTTGCGGCCCGGGCGCGGCGCCTCTTCACGAGCGAGCGGGCGATCCGCTGGGTCAACCGCGGCACGGGCGCCGTGATGGCGGGCGCCGCGGTCGCGATGGCGACGCGATGAGCCAAGCGAAGCCCTTCATCCGCCTCGGGAAAAATCGTCTGGAAATCGCCCCGGCCCCGCCCCGCCGGGGGTGAAATCCAGGGCTCCAGCGCTTACATAGAGCGTTGACGAATCATGGCGCCCGACGCCTCGCGCGCGTGCCCGCGCGCTCCCAAGGACCCCACGATGGCCGAACCTGCCCGCAAGACCCCCGACAATTCCTATGGCGCCGAAAGCATCAAGGTGCTGAAAGGTCTGGATGCCGTGCGCAAGCGGCCGGGCATGTATATCGGCGACACGGACGACGGCTCGGGCCTCCACCACATGGTCTACGAGGTCGTCGACAACTCCATCGACGAGGCGCTGGCGGGCCATGCCAGCGAGGTCACGGTCACCCTCAACGCCGACGGCTCCTGCACGGTGGCCGACAACGGCCGCGGCATCCCCACGGGTATCCACCCGGAGGAGGGCGTCTCGGCGGCCGAGGTCATCATGACCCAGCTCCACGCGGGCGGTAAATTCAACAACACCGACGAGAGCGGCAACGCCTACAAGGTCTCGGGCGGCCTGCACGGCGTCGGCGTGTCCGTGGTGAACGCGCTCTCCTCGTATCTGCGCCTGCGCATCTGGCGCGACGACCGGGAGCACATGATGGAATTCCGCCACGGTGTGCCCGTGGCGTCCCTCGCGGTGGTGGGCGAGGCTCCCGGACGGCGCGGCACGGAGGTGACCTTCCTGCCCTCCACCGAGACCTTCACGATGACGGAGTTCGACTACGCGACGCTGGAGCACCGGCTGCGCGAGCTCGCCTTCCTGAACTCGGGCGTCCGCATCGTGCTCACCGACGCACGCCACGCCGACGTGAAGCGCGAGGAGCTCATGTACGAGGGCGGCACGGAGGCCTTCGTGCGCTATCTCGACCGCGCTAAGACCCCCCTGGTGGGGGAGCCGATCGTGCTGCGCGCCGAGAAGGACGGGATCGGCGTCGAGGTGGCGCTGTGGTGGAACGACTCCTTCCACGAGACCGTGCTCTGCTTCACCAACAACATCCCGCAGCGCGACGGCGGCACGCATCTGGCGGGCTTCCGCGGCGCGCTCACGCGCCAGGTCACGGGCTATGCCGAGAGCACGGGGCTCATCAAGAAGGAGAAGGTCTCGCTCACCGGCGACGATTGCCGCGAGGGCCTGACCGCGGTCGTGTCCGTGAAGGTGCCCGACCCGAAATTCTCGTCCCAGACCAAGGACAAGCTCGTCTCCTCCGAGGTGCGCCCCGTGGTGGAGGGCGTGGTCAACGAGGCGCTCTCGACCTGGCTCGAGGAGCATCCGGCGGAGGGCAAGACCATCGTCGGCAAGGTCGCCATGGCCGCCGCCGCCCGCGAGGCCGCCCGCAAGGCCCGCGAGATGACCCGCAAGGACGCGCTCGGCGTGAGCTCGCTCCCGGGCAAGCTCGCCGACTGCCAGGAGCGCGACCCGGCCA
>DASPJU010000442.1:0-6017 GCA_035628475.1 Salinarimonas sp.
GGCCCGCCTCGACGCCGTGGTGACGGTCGCCGACGCCAAGTGGCTCGCCGAGCGCCTCAAGGACGCGCCCGAGGCCAAGAACCAGATCGCCTTCGCGGACGTGATCGTGCTCAACAAGATGGACCTGGTCTCCGAGGACGAGGCCCGCGAGGTGGAAGCGCGCATCCGCGGCATCAACCCCTATGCCCGGATCCATCGGACGGAGCGCTGCCAGGTGCCCATCGGCGAGGTGCTGGAGCGCAACGCCTTCGACCTCGAGCGGATCATCGAGATCGAGCCCGACTTCCTCGAGGCGGGCCACCACCACCACGACGAGGAGATGCAGTCCGTCTCCTTCCGAGCCGGCGAGGTGGACCCCGCGAAGTTCATGCCCTGGATCACGGACCTCACCCAGCGCGAGGGCCCCAGCATCCTGCGCTGCAAGGGCATCGTGGCGTTCCCGGACGAGCCGCAGCGCTTCGTCTTCCAGGGCGTCCACATGATCCTCGGCGGGGACCTCCAGGGCGAATGGGGCGACGCGCCCCGCCAGAGCCGCGTCGTCTTCATCGGCCGCAACCTCGACGCCGCCGCGATCGAGCGGGGGTTCCTGGCCTGCGCCGTCTAGCGCGATCCCTTCGCTCCCCGGGGGAGAGGGTATACGCCCTCGAACCGGTCATCCCCCTCATGCCGAGGTGCCCTGCGCAGCAGGGCCTCGAAGCACGCACCACGGCTGCCGAGGGCGTCGGCGATCCCTGAAGCGCCCTTCGAGGCTCGCCCCGCTCGCACCTCAGGGTCTGCCCCCGCGAAGGCGGGGGACGAGGGGGAGAGGGTGGGATCAGCGGGGCGGAGCGAACCTCCCATCGCTCACCCTCACCCCCGGCCCCTCTCCCGCACGGGAGAGGGGAGAGCGCGTTCCATCGGGGTCGGCGGTCCCTGGAGGGGGCCTCCAGGCGCGATCCATGAGCGCTCCTGGGCGAGGGCTCACTCCGCCGCCGCGCTCGTCTCCCCGCCTGAGAATTGCAGCCGCGCGAGCCTCGCATAGAGCCCGCCGCGCCCCACCAGCGCGTCGTGGGTCCCCTCCTCGACGATGCGTCCGCGATCGAGGACGAGGATGCGGTCCGCCGAGCGCACCGTGGCGAGGCGATGCGCGATGACGAGGGTGGTGCGGCCCCGCATCAGGTGGTCGAGGGCCGCCTGGACCGCGTGCTCGCTCTCGGCGTCCAGCGCCGAGGTGGCCTCGTCGAGGAGCAGGATCGGGGCGTCCTTGAGGATCGCCCGGGCGATGGCGATGCGCTGGCGCTGGCCGCCGGAGAGCGTCACCCCGCGCTCGCCGACGGGGGTGTCGTAGCCCTGGGGCATGAGGCGAATGAAGTCGTGCGCCGCGGCGAGCTCGGCCGCCCGGCGCAGCTCGGCCTCCCCCGCCTCCGGGCGCCCGTAGCGGATGTTCTCGGCCACGCTCGCGGCGAAGATGACGGGCTCCTGGGGCACCAGCGCCATGCGCCGGCGCAGCGCCCGCGGGTCGGCCGCGCCGACCGGCACGCCGTCCACCAGAATGCGCCCGCCCTGCGGGTCGTAGAAGCGCAGGAGGAGCTGGAGCACGGTGCTCTTGCCGGAGCCCGAGGGCCCGACCAGCGCCACCCGTTCGCCCGTCCCGACCGCGAAGGTGAGCTCGTGCAGGGCGGGCGTCTCGCGCCGCGTCGGATAGGCGAAGCGCACGCCCTCGAAGGCGATGGTGCCGGGCGGCGGCTCCGGCAGGGGGCGCGGCTCGGCGGGCGCCGCCACGGCGGGCTCGGCCGCCAGGATCTCCGACAGGCGCTCGGCGGAGCCCGCGGCCTGGGCGAGCTCGCCATAGACCTCGGAGAGCTGCCCCAGCGAGCTGGCCGCGAACACCGCGTAGAGCACGAACTGCGACAGGCGCCCCGCCGACATGGTGCCGGCCAGCACGTCCTGGGCCCCATACCAGAGCACGCCCACCACGCTCGCCGAGACCATGAAGATCGCCACGCCCGTGAGCGCGGCGCGGGCGGTCGTGGAGATCCGCGCGGCCTCGAAGGCGTCCTCGGCGGCCTGGGCGAAGCGCGCCGCCGTCACCCGCTCCATGCCGAAGGCCTGCATGGTGCGCACCGCCCCGATCGCCTCCGAGGCGAAGGCGGACGCCTCCGCGAGCCGGTCCTGGGCGGCGCGCGAGCGCGCCCGCACCTTCCGTCCCGAGAGCACGAGGGGCAGGACGATGAAGGGGATGGCGAGCAGCACCAGGGCCGAGAGCTTCGGGCTCGTCCAGATCATGAGCCCGATGGCGCCCGCGAACAGGACGAGGTTGCGCAAGGCGATCGAGATGCTGGCCCCGAACGCGGCCTTCACCTGGGTGGTGTCGGCGGTGAGCCGCGAGACGATCTCGCCCGACTGGGTGCGGTCGAAGAAGGCGGGGTCCAGCGCGGTGAGGCGCTCGAACACGGCGGCGCGCACGTCCGCCACCACCCGCTCGCCCAACGTGATCACGTGGTAGTAGCGCAGCGCGCTCGCTACCGCGAGGACGGCCACGACCACGACGAGCATGCCGAAATAGGCGCTCACCACCCCGGCATCGGCCGCCGAGAAGCCGTGGTCCACGACCCGCCGCACGGCGATCGGCACCACGAGGGTGGCGGCGGAGGCGGCGACCAGCGAGATCAGGGCCGCGGCGATGCGCCCGCGATAGCGCAGGGCGTAGCCGACCAGGGGCCGGAGCGAGCCGAGCGCCGCCCGGTCGGGCCGAGGTGAGGGGGTGGGAGCCATCCTGGCCTCAACGCTCCATGGCGGGCCGCGTTCGGCTTGTGCCGCCCGCGGGTTTCGGGTATAGCCGCGCGCTCATTCCATCAGGCTCGAACGACCGCCCAGGGCCAGCCGGGGCAGGGACGACCCGATCGGCCGGCCGCAGGAGACGTATCATGGCGCGCAAGGACACGGACCATCCGGACTACCATTTCATCAAGGTCGTGATGACCGACGGGACGGAGTACATGACCCGTTCCACCTACGGCAAGGAAGGGGACACCCTCAACCTCGACATCGACCCGAACACGCATCCGGCCTGGACCGGCGGCACCCAGCAGCTCATGGACCGCGGCGGCCGCGTCTCGCGCTTCAACTCGCGCTTCGGCGGCCTCAGCTTCGGCAAGAAGTAAGCCGCGCAAGCCCGCGCCGACCCGACGAGCCCGGCCCCGCGCCGGGCTTTTCGCGTTTGGGGGATGTGCGGTACGATCGCGGCATGAACCAGATCGACCGTCACGCCCGGTTCGAGCCCGCCGCCGACGCGCCGCTGGAGGCCGTGCAGGACGCGTTCCTGGCCTGGGCGGAGGGACGCGTGGGCCGTCACGAGCTGGCGGGGGGCAGGATCACCATGATGGTGGGCGCGTCCGAGGGGCATGCCGAGCTCATGGCGCTGATCTTGGCGCAGCTCCTCGGTCAGGTGGATCGCAGGAGCTTCCTCGTGACCGGTGCCGAGCTCGGCGTGCGGACGGGCGCGGGCGTGCGCTATCCCGACATCCTGGTGAGCCAGCGGACATCCGAGCGCAAGGCGCTCGCCGCGACCGATCCGGTCTTCATCGCCGAGATCCTGTCGCCCTCGTCGCTCGCCATCGACATGGTCGAGAAGGCGGCCGAGTACACGGCCATGCCGAGCCTCGCGGCCTACGCGGTCTTCGCGCAGGACGAAGCGCGGGCCTGGATCTGGGAGCGTCGGGACGGGCGCTTTCCGGACAAGCCGGACATGATCGCCGGGCGGGACGCCGTCATGACCCTGGAGCCGATCGGGGCCGCCTTGCGGTTCGACGATCTCTATGCGGCGCTCGAGGGCTGAGGCCTCACTTCCGCGGCACCGCGATCTCGCCCCGGCGCTGGGCTTCCCGCGTCCGGGAGACAGGGATAGGATCGGGGCATGAACCATGCCCATCACCAGCACGGGTTCCGGCCTGCCGCCGATGCGCCGCTCAGGGCGGTGCAGGACGCTTTCCTGCTCTGGGCGGGGGAGCAGGACGAGCGTCATGAACTCGTCGGGGGGGCGATCATCATGATGTCGCCGGTCAACCGGGCCCATGCAGTGCTTACCGTCCGGCTTATCGCGGCACCGGCCCGGCAGCTCGATCCGGACCGCTACGACGTGACCGGCCCCGACTTCGGCGTGCGGACGCATCGCGGGATCAGGTCGCCAGACGTGATGGTGGATGCCCGAGCGCCGTCCAACAGCCGGGCTGCGGAGGCCCCGATCCTGATCGGCGAGGTGCTGTCGCCCTCGTCGGTGGCCGTCGACATGGTCGAGAAGGTCGCGGAATACACCGCTCTGGCCAGCCTGCAGGTGTACCTGGTCTTCTCGCAGGACGAGCCGCGCGCCTGGGTCTGGCGGCGGAACGATGGGGGACGCTTCCCGGACGCCCCCGCGATGGTGTCGGGCGCCGACGCCATCCTCGCCGTCGATGCCCTCGGGGCAAACCTGTCCTTCGCCGAGATCTATCGCGGCCTCGGTGCCTGACGCCTACTTCCGCGACAGCGCGTCGAGCTTGGCCTGCATCTCCGCCATCTGGCTCTTCAGCGCGTCGATGTCGCCGCCCTCCCCTTCCTTGCCGGCCTCGGCCAGGGCGCGCCGCGCCGCGAAGGGGGTGAACATGCGCATCGCCTCGGTCATGAAGGCCATGTTGGCCCGCACCTGGTCGTCCATCGCCTGGAAGGCGCCCGTGCCGAAGGCGTGGGCGAGCTGCTCGCGGAAGCGCACCTGCTCCTTCGCGAAGCTGTTCATCGACACCTCGAGGTAGCTCGGCACGAGGGACTGCACCGAATCGCCGTAGAAGCGGATGAGCTGGCGCAGGAAGGTCACGGGCAGCAGGTTCTGGCCGCCCTCCTTGTTCTCCTGCTCGAAGATGATCTGCGTGAGCACGGACCGGGTGATCTCCTCGCCGGTCTTGGCGTCGTAGACCACGAAGTCCTCGCCGGCCTTCACCATCTGGGCGAGGTCCTCGAGGGTCACGTAGGTGCTGGTGCCCGTGTGATAGAGGCGCCGGTTGGCGTATTTCTTGATGACGGTCGGAGGCTTGTCCGTCGGCATGGGATCCTGGCGTCTGCGTTGCGGCCCGCGCGGGTCCGCGGCCCCGCCCTGCCTGGACTTTAAGCTTTCCGCACCGCAGCGCAAACCAAATCCCGTCCCCGGGGCGGGGCCGTGCCCGGCCGCGCCTCGGCCTCAGGCGCTCGCGGGGCGGCGCCCGCTACGACGAAGGGCCCACGTGTTTTGGCCGACTTGACGCTCCGCGAGGTCCCCGTATTGATCGGCCCAACACCAGACGCGCCCCCGCGGGCGCGAGCAGCGAGGACACGCCCATGGCTTCTCAGGACATCGTCATCGTCGGCGCGGCGCGCACCGCCGTCGGCTCGTTCAACGGCGCCTTCGCCAACACCCCCGCCCACGAGCTCGGCGCGGTCGCGGTCAAGGCGGCGCTGGAGCGTGCCGGCGTCGAGGCGGGCGAGGTCGACGAGGTCATCCTCGGCCAGATCCTGTCGGCCGGCCAGGGCCAGAACCCCGCCCGCCAAGCCGCCATGAAGGCGGGCATCCCGCAGGAAGCCACCGCCTGGGGCCTCAACCAGCTGTGCGGCTCGGGGCTTCGCGCGGCCGCCATCGGCATGCAGCAGATCGCCAACGGCGACGCCCGGGTCATCGTGGCGGGCGGCCAGGAGTCGATGTCGCTCGCGCCGCATGTGGCGCACCTGCGCGCCGGCCAGAAGATGGGCGACATGAAGTTCGTCGATTCCATGCTCAAGGACGGCCTGATGGACGCTTTCCACGGCTACCACATGGGCAACACCGCCGAGAACGTGGCCCAGCGCTGGCAGCTCACCCGCGAGGAGCAGGACGCCTTCGCGGTCGCCTCCCAGAACAAGGCCGAGGCCGCCCAGAAGTCCGGCCGCTTCAAGGACGAGATCGTTCCCTTCACCATCGCGTCCCGCAAGGGCGACATCGTCGTCGACCAGGATGAGTACATCCGTCCGGGCACCACGATGGACGCGGTGGCCAA
>DASPJU010000443.1:0-3136 GCA_035628475.1 Salinarimonas sp.
GCCGGCGTCCGGCTCGACCCGGAGGAAATCATGGCCCCGTCCCCGATCACCCGCCGCGCGGCGCTGGCAAGCGGCGTCGCGTTGGGCACGCTCGCCGCGTTCAACGTCACGGCCGCCGCCCAGGGTGCCCCGCGGGTGCGCCTGCGGCTCCTCGAGACCTCGGACCTGCACGTCAACGTCGTTCCCTACGACTATTACCGCGACCGGGCAGACGACACGGTGGGCCTGGCCAAGACGGCGGCGCTCGTGACGGCGGCCCGGGGGGAGGTCCGCAACAGCCTGCTCTTCGACAACGGCGACCTCATCCAGGGCAGCCCCATGGGCGACTGGGTCGCCTATCAGCGCGGGATGAAGCCCGGCGACGTCCACCCCATGGTCGCGGCCATGAACGTGCTGGGCTACGATTGCGGCACGCTGGGCAACCACGAGTTCAATTACGGCCTCGATTTCCTGGCCGCCTCGCTGCAGACGGCCAAGTTCCCCGTCGTCTGCGCCAACGTCGTCCGGGCCGACGGCACGCCGCTGGTCGCGCCGACGCGGGTGATCGAGAAGGAGGTCACCGACGAGGCCGGAGGGCGGCACGTGCTGCGGGTCGGCGTGATCGGCTTCGTGCCGCCGCAGATCATGCAGTGGGACAAGGGCCATCTGGAGGGCAAGGTGCGGGCCGTCGACATCGTCGAGGCCGCCGAGCGACACGTGCCCGAGCTGCGCAAGTCCTGCGACGTGCTCGTGGCCCTGTGCCATTCGGGCATCGCGGGGGGCGAGCGCCGGGGCGGCGAAGAGAACGCGGCGCTGCATCTCGCCCGCGTGCCGGGCATCGACGCCATCCTGCTGGGCCACCAGCACCTCGTCTTCCCGGGCCCGAAGGATTTCCGCACCATCGCGGGGGTCGACGCGGACCGGGGCACCCTGCACGGGGTGCCGGCCGTGATGCCGGGCTTCTGGGGCAGCCATCTGGGCCTGATCGACCTCGACCTGGAGAAGGCGGGCGCCGGCTGGCGGGTCGCGGGCTTCAAGGTCGAGGCGCGGTCGATCTTCGACCGCAAGGATCGCGCCGTCGTGCCGCTTGTGAAGGTGGAGCCGGAGGTGGAGGGCTCGGTCCGGCGCGAGCACGAGGCGACGCTCGCCTATGTGCGCCAGCCGGTGGGCGAGACCAAGGCCCCCATCACCTCCTATTGGGCGCTCGTCGCCGACGACCCCTCCGTGCAGATCGTGAGCCAGGCGCAGCTCTGGTACGTCAAGCCGCTCGCCGCCTCCCTGGGGCTCGGCAGCCTGCCGGTGCTCTCGGCCGCGGCGCCCTTCAAGTCGGGCGGGCGCGGCGGGCCGGACTACTACACGGACGTGAAGCCCGGCCCCGTCGCCATTAAGGACGTGGCCGACATCTATCTCTACCCCAACACGCTCCAGGCCGTCCGGATCACCGGCGCGCAGCTGCGCGAATGGCTGGAGCGCTCGGCGGGCATCTTCAACCGCATCGACCCCGCCAGGACCGACGAGCAGCCCCTCATCAACGGCGCCTTCCCGGCCTTCAACTACGACGTGATCGACGGCGTCACCTACCGGATCGACGTCACCCAGCCCTCGCGCTACGACCTCGCGGGCAAGCTCGTCGAGCCGACCGCGCGGCGCATCCTCGACCTCGCCCACGAGGGCAAGCCGGTCCGCGACGACCAGGAATTCGTCGTCGCGACCAACAATTACCGGGCAGGCGGGGGCGGCAACTTCCCCGGCGCGGACGGCAAGACGACCGTGATCGAGGCCCCCGACACCAATCGCGACGTGATCGTGCGCTACATCGTCGAGCAGAAGACCATCAACCCGTCGGCGGACGGCAACTGGAGCTTCGCGCCCGTGCCGGCTGCCGCCAACGTGGTCTTCGTGACCTCGCCGGCCGCCGAGCGCGCCCTGCCGCCCGGCCTCAAGGCGACCCGCGTCGGCGACGCGCCGGACGGCTTCGCCAAGTACCGGCTGACGCTGGGCGGATGAGCGCTCCCTGCTCTCCGCTGCGGAGAGGGCCCTCCATCGCTATCAACCTATCGTCCCCGGGCCCGACCCGGGGACCCGGAACGGCGCTGCCGGGACGGGCCATGGGCTACGGCGCTCTCCGTCCCATCCCGACACGGCCGCGCTTGCCCAGGTCTTTACCCTCCCTCAACCCTACCGGCCGATAACTTTTCGCCATGAGGGCCGTCGCGTCGGCGGCCCGGCGGAAGCGTCGGTGGTTTCGCGTGAGGCGTCGTTCTCGATCCGGGATGCGGTGGGTCTGCGCCACGGTGGCGCCATGGGCGCTCGGCGCCGGCCTGCTCGTGTCCTTCACGGCGAGCGCCGTCAACGACCCGAACGCCGGCATCGGCGCCTGGAGCGCCGTGACGCCGCTGATGGATGCCGCCCCGGTCCTGCCGCCAGCCGCGCGCCTGATCGGCCCCAGCTTCGTCCTGCCGGAGCTTCCGGGCTTCGATCGCGAGGCGCGGCCCCGCCTCGACGGGTCGTCCACGCCCGCCGAGGATCCCGGCGAGCCCCTCCGCGCCGACCGCAAGGTGCCTCCCGCGCCCGATCCGGTGGTGGACCGCGCCCGGAAGGGCGACCCCCTGGTGCCCCTGCGCCCGTCCCTGAGCCGGCGCGGCAGCGATCTCGCCCCGGCGCTCGATCCGACCTCGCGCCATCTCTTCGCCCCCACCGTGGACGGGATCGTGCCCCTGGCCGAGGGACCGCTGGCGCCGCCCGACCCGGACGCGGAGCCCCGCCTCGAGCCCCTGCCGGGGATGGAGCGCACCACCACCCATATCGCGACGTCGGCCCGCTCGCCCGAGGCGCGCGCGCAGGGCTCGACGGGATCGGGCCGGGCAGCGGCGGGGCGCCGCCCGGACGGCGGCACGCCCTCGGTGCCGCGCGCGCTAGCCCTGTCCTCCACCACGCCGGCGGCCGCCGACGCTACCCCGGTCGTGATCGCCATGGCCCCGACCGCCGGCCCGGCCGCCACCCCGCGCGCCGACGGCGGCGTCGCGGCGCTGCCCAAGGGCGACGGAGCCCGCCCTCGCTATGCTGACCTGATCGATCCGGACCGCGCCGCGCGCGAGCAGCGCTGCCTCGCGGAGGCGGTCTATTTCGAGGCGCGCTCGGAACCGGAGGAGGGCCA
>DASPJU010000444.1:0-10587 GCA_035628475.1 Salinarimonas sp.
GAAGACCTCCGCCTCGTCGAGCCCCGCGAGGCGGGCGGCGGCGGCGGCGATCTCCTGGAGGGCCTGCTTCTTCGAGGACACCCGCAAGGACGGCAGGACCGCCTCGGGGCTGAGGAGTTCGGAGAGTGGCATGGGCTCCACCAGGAGAGGGCGCGTCCGGCACGAAGCGGAGGCAAGGGTCGGGCCAGACCGTGCGCCGGGCAATGAACGGGATCAGGCGGCCGTCGGCGGATCGATCCAACCGATCGCGCCGTCTCGGCGGCGGTATACGACGTTCAGGCGCCCGGTGCCAGCGTGCTGGAACAGGACGAAGGCGGTTCCCGAGAGGTCGAGCTCCATCACCGCCTCGCTCACGGGCATGCGGCGCAGGCGGGTCGTGGTCTCGGCCACCACCACGGGACTGAACCCGATCTCGATCGCCTCCTCGTCGGGCGATTCGAGGATCGTGTAGGGCGCCTCGATCGGCGCCGGCGGCGGGCCGTCGGCGGGCCTGGCCGCCCGGTCGCGCAGGCGCTCCCGGTGCCGCCGCAGGCGCTTCTCGATGCGCAAGGCCGCCTGGTCGAGGGCCGCGTAGGGGTCGTGCGCCGCGCCCGTGCCCTCGACGGTCAGTCCCGAGCGCAGGTGCAGGACGCAATCGATCTGGTAGGCGGCTCCGTCGGGCGCCACCGTGACGTGGCCCTCGCAATGGCCGTCGAGATAGCGGGCGAGGCCGGTGCGGATGCGCTCGTCGATGCGCCCGCGCAGCGCCTCGCCGATGTCCATGTTCTTGCCCGAGATTCGAAGCGCCATCGCATCCCCCAGGATCGCTTCTCGGCCCGCGCGGCCGTCGCAGGAGTGGTAAGGACGGGTCCCCTCCAAGTCAACGAAGCCCGCCGGCTCACCCCAGCGGGTAGGCGGCCTCGACGATATAGGGCCCGCCCCCCACCGAGGCGCGGGAGGAATAGAGGACGACGCGGCGCGCCGTGAAGGCCAGCGGCTGGAACGGTCCCTGGCCGGCGAGATGGTCGGCGACGGCAAGGGGCGAGGCGCCGCGCAGGCGCGCCAGCGTCACGTGGGCGTGGAACTTGCGCGTCTCGGGCGGGAGGCCGACCCGCCGGGCCAGGCTCTCGTGCTCGGCCTGGAGCTCGGCGAGCGCCGGGCTCGGCGCCACGTTGGCAAAGAGCGCGTGCGGCCGCCGGCCGCCGAAGGCCGCGAGCCCGTCGACGACGAGCGGAATCGCCCCGCGCGGGCGCGCCTCCTCGAGGGCGTCGTAGAAATCCCGCGCCGTGCCCTCGTCGACGTCGCCCAGGAAGCGCAGGGTGACGTGATAGTCGACGGGCTCGACCCACCGGGCGCCCGGCAGGCCGCCGCGCAGGCGCGCCAACGCCTCGCCGATCTCGGGCGGGATCTCCAGGCCGGTGAAGAGGCGGGGCATCGGTGCGCTCCGGGCGGATGGGAGGAGTGTGGGACGGCGGGCGCTGGAGAGGACCCTCTCTTCCGGACGGGAGCGGGGCGGGGGCTTGAGGGTGGCGCGCCGGGAGGCGCTTTCGACATTCCCGAGGACGACGAGCGGAGGGGTTCGAGCGAGGTCCCGCCGCCGTGCTCCAGCCTTCTCGATGTCATGGCCGGGGATGACACGTCGTGGTTCCCTGCGCTCCTCCCGGCGCAATCCTCACCCCCTGGCGCCTCGTGCATCCCTCTCCCATCCGGGAGAGGGGGCTACGGGCACGGATTCGTATGCCGCAGGTGGATCGCGTCGATGCGGGCCTCGAGGTCGGGGGTGAGGGTCACCCCCGTCGAGTCGAGGGCGGTCTCGAGCTGGGCGAGGCTCGTGGCGCCGATGATGTTCGAGGTCACGAAGGCGCGCGAGGTCACGAAGGCGAGGGCCATCTGGGCGGGATCCAGGCCCGCCTCGCGGGCGAGCGCCACATAGGCGTCGATGGCGGGAGCCGCGCCGGGGGTCTCGTAGCGCTGGAGACGGTCGAAGAGCTGCTTGCGCGAGCCCTTCGGCAGCGCCCCGCCCGCGTACTTGCCCGTGAGGTAGCCCTGCGCGAGCGGCGAATAGGCCAGGAGCCCGACGTCCTCGCGCAGGGCGATCTCGGCGAGCCCGCCCTCGAAGGTGCGGTTGACCAGGGAATAGGCGTTCTGGATCGAGGCGACGCGGGGCAGGCCGCGGCTCTCGGACGCCCGCAGGAAGCTCATCACGCCCCAGGGGCTCTCGTTGGAGAGGCCGACATGGCGGATCTTGCCCGCCTTCACGAGGTCGCCCAACACCTCCAGGATCTCGGGGATCGGGTGCTCGGGGCCCTCCACCCGGCGGAACACCGTGGGGTTGGACCCGAACTGGGGCACCGGGCGGTCCGGCCAGTGGAGCTGGTAGAGGTCGATATAGTCGGTCTGGAGCCGCTTGAGGCTCTTGTCCACGGCCTCCTCGATCTGGCGGCGGGACAGCTCCGTAGGGGAGCCGTCGTCGCGGAACCAGTCGTTCTGGCCGCGGCCGCAGACCTTGGTGGCGAGGATCACGCGGTCGCGGGTGCCCCGGCTCCGGAACCAGGTGCCGATGGTGGACTCGGTGCGCCCCTGCGTCTCCCGCTTCGGGGGAATGGGATAGAGCTCGGCCGTGTCGAAGAAGGTCACGCCCCGGTCGAGGGCCATGTCCATCTGGGCGTGCCCCTCGGCCTCGGTGTTCTGCTCGCCCCAGGTCATGGTGCCGAGGCAGATGGCGCTGACGGTCAGGCCGGTGCGGCCGAGCGGGCGGGTTTGCATGGACGGGGATCCTTCGGGTGGCGTGCTTGCTTTAGGGGAGTCGGGCGGGCGAGGCCAGGGGGCCTCAGCCCCGCCTCACCCCCGCCAGGAACCGCTCCACGGTGGGCAGGATGCGCTCCACGATCACCCGAACGCCGTCCGCCGTGGGATGCAGCCCGTCGGGCAGGTTGAGGCGGCGCTCGCCCGCGACGCCGTCGAGGAAGAAGGGGTAGAGGACGAGGTCGTGCGCCTTGGCGAGGTCGGGATAGAGGGCGTCGAAGCGCGCCACGTAGTCGGGCCCCAGGTTGCGCGAGGCGTACATGCCGGCGAGCAGCACCGCGACGTTGCGCTCCTTGAGGCGGCGGATGACGGTGTCGAGGGTCTTCTTCGTCTGGGCGGGGTCGAGGCCGCGCAGCATGTCGTTGGCGCCCAGCTCCAGGATCACCGCGTCCGTCCCCTCGGGCACCGACCAGTCGAGGCGCTCGAGGCCGCCCGACGCCGTGTCGCCCGAGACCCCCGCGTTCACGATCTCGACAGCGTGCCCGCGCGCCCTCAGCGCCGCCTCCAGCACCACGGGAAAGGCGGCGTCCGCGGGCAGGCCGTAGCCCGCCGTGAGGCTGTCCCCCAGCGCGACGATCTTCAAGGGGCGTTTCTCCTGGGCAAGCGAGGGGCCGGCCGGCGGCCCCATGAGCAGCATGGCGAGGGCGAGACAAGCCGCCCCGATCAAACCGTGTTGGCGCATCGCGCGTATGTCCCCATATCGGGCGGGCCGGCACCCACGTGCCGCTCCGCCATCCCAACCTTCAGCCTCGTCCGCCCCGGGCGAGAGATCGGGTCCCGCCTCATGACCGACAAGGCCATCGCGCTCGACAACGTGGATCTGAGCCTGGGACGCGGCGCCGCGCGGGTGCACATCCTCAAGAGCATCTCGCTGTCCGTCGGGCGCGGGGAGGCGGTGGGGCTCGTGGGGCCCTCGGGCTCCGGCAAGTCGACGCTGCTCATGACCATGGCGGGCCTGGAGCGCCCCGATTCGGGCCGCGTCCTGGTGGACGGCACCGACCTGTCGGGCCTCGACGAGGACGCGCTGGCGCGCTTCCGCGGCCGGCGGATCGGCATCGTCTTCCAGAGCTTTCACCTCGTGCCCACCATGACGGCGCTGGAGAACGTGGCGCTGCCCCTCGAGCTCGCGGGCGAGGCCGACGCCCATCCCCGCGCCCGCGCCGAGCTGGAGGCGGTGGGCCTAGGCGGGCGCCTGAGCCACTACCCGGCCCAGCTCTCGGGCGGCGAGCAGCAGCGCGTGGCCATCGCCCGCGCCATCGCTCCCGATCCCGCGATCCTGGTCGCCGACGAGCCCACCGGCAACCTCGACGAGGGCACCGGCGGATCGATCGTCGACCTGCTCTTCGCGCTCAAGCGCGACCGGGGCGCGACCCTCGTCCTCGTCACCCACGATCCGAGCCTCGCGCGCCGCTGCGACCGAACGATCCGCCTGCGCTCGGGCCGCGTCGAGGCCGACGCGCCGGCCCAGGCCTGAAGGAGCGCTTCCCATGCACGGCACCCTTCCCGGCGAGCCCGCCCGCCGACCCGCGCGCGGCGGCCCCTCCCTCGTGCTGCGGCTCGCCCTGCGCGAGCTGCGGGCGGGCCTGCGCGGCTTCGGCATCTTCCTGACCTGCATCGCGCTCGGCGTCATGGCGATCGCGGGCGTCGCCTCGATCTCGCGGTCGCTGACCGAGGGGCTCGCCCGGGAGGGACGCAAGATCCTGGGCGGCGACGCCGCCTTCTCGCTCATCCACCGCGAGGCGAGCCCGCGCGAGCGCGCGGTGCTGGGCGCGCGCGGCAACGTCTCGGCCATCGCCACCATGCGCGGCATGGCGATCGCGGGGGAGAAAGGCTCGGGGCTGGTCGAGATCAAGGCGGTCGACGCCTCCTATCCCACGGTGGGCGACCTCGTGACCGAGCCCGACCTGCCCCGCGAGGAGCTGTTCGTGGAGCGCGACGGCGCCTTCGGGGCCGCGGTCGATCCCGTCCTGCTCGCCCGCCTCGACCTCAAGATAGGCGACCGGGTCACGGTGGGCGGCGCCGCCTTCGAGCTGCGCGCCGCGATCCGCTCCGAGCCCGACAAGATCGCGGCCGGCATCGGCTTCGGGCCGCGCCTGCTCATGTCGCTCGAGGGCCTGCGCGCCACGGGCCTCGTCCAACCGGGCTCCCTCGTGCGCTGGACCTATCGCCTCGACCTGCCCTCCAACGCGGCCTCGGACGCGGACCTGGCCCGGGTCGAGGCGGCGATAGCCCGCGACGCGCCCGAGGCCGGCTGGGAGGTGCGCTCGCGGGTCAACGCCGATCCGCGCTTCGCCCGCAACATCGAGCGCTTCGCCCAGTTCCTGACCCTGGTGGGCCTCACCGCGCTGCTCGTGGGGGGCGTGGGCGTCGCCAACGCGGTGCGCGGCTTCATGGACGGCAAGCGCGACACGATCGCGACGCTGAAGAGCCTCGGCGCGCCGGGCTCGCAGGTGGTGGCGATCTATCTCGTGCAGGTGATGCTCATCGCGGGCTTAGGAATCGCGATCGGCCTGGCGCTCGGCGCCGCGCTCCCCTTCGTCCTCGTGGCGGCCCTGGGCGGCGCGCTGCCGGTGCCCATCGTGGCGACGCTCGCGCCGGGCGAGCTGGGGCTCGCCGCGGTCTACGGCGCCCTCACGGCGCTCGCCTTCGCGCTGGCGCCGCTCGGGCGCGCCCACGACGTGCCGGTCTCCGGCCTGTTTCGCGACCGCGTCGATCCCGAGCGGCGCTGGCCGCGCAAGCGCTACGTGGCGGCGCTCGCCGTCGCCGTGACGGCGCTGGTCCTGATCTCGGTGCTCACCGCCTTCGACCGGCGGGTGGCGCTCACCTTCATCGGGGCGGCGGCGGGGGCGTTCGTGCTCCTGCGCGGCGTGGCGCTCGGCCTCATGGCGCTGGCGCGCCGCCTGCCCCGGCCGAGGCGGGCCGCGCCGCGCCTGGCGCTGGCCAACATCCACCGCCCCGGCGCGCTCACGCCCTCGCTCGTCCTGTCCCTGGGGCTCGGCATCACGCTGCTCGTGGCGCTCAGCCTCATCGACGCCAACATGCGCCGCCAGCTCACCCAGACGCTTCCCGAGAAGGCGCCGAGCTTCTTCTTCCTCGACATCCCGAGCTCCCAGGCCTCCGCCTTCGACGCGCATCTGGCGGCCCAGGCGCCCGGCGCCGCGATCCAGCGGGTACCGATGATGCGGGGCCGGCTCGTGGCCATCAAGGGCGTGCCGGTGGGCCAGATCAAGGCCGCTGACGACATCGCCTGGGTGCTCGACGGCGACCGCGGCATCACCTACGCGCAAAGGCTGCCGGAGGGCTCCAAGATCGTCGCGGGCGACTGGTGGGCCCCCGAGCACCGCGGCGGGAACCTCGTCTCCTTCGACGAGCGCATCGGCCGGGGCCTGGGGCTCTCGCTGGGCGACGAGATCACGGTCAACGTGCTGGGGCGCAACATCACGGCGCGGATCGCCAATTTCCGCCGGGTGGAATGGCGCAACATCGGGATCAACTTCGTGATGGTGTTCTCGCCCAACACCTTCGCGGGCGCGCCCCATACGCATCTGGCCACCGCGACGCTACCCGACGGAGCCGACGCCGCCCGCGAGGCCGCGATCCTGCGCGAGACCGCCAAGGTCTTCCCGTCCGTCACGAGCGTGCGGGTCAAGGACGCCCTGGAGGCGGTCAACGGCGTGGTGTCGCAGCTGGTGCTGGCGATCCGGGGCGCCAGCACCATCGCGCTGGCGGCGAGCGTGCTCGTGCTGGCGGGCGCGCTGGCCGCGGGGCATCGGGCGCGGCTCTACGACGCGGTGGTGCTGAAGACCCTGGGCGCGACGCGGGGGCGCCTGCTCACCGCCTACGCCCTCGAATACGGGGCGCTCGGCCTGGCCACCGCGGCCTTCGGGCTGGTGGCGGGCTCGCTCGCGGGATGGCTCATCGTCTCCACCCTCATGCAGATGGATTTCACGCTGGCGTTGTCCGGAGCTTTCCTCGCCGCGGCGCTCGCGGTCGTGGTGACGATCTCGCTTGGTCTTCTGGGAACCTGGCGGATCTTGAGCCAGAAACCTGCGCCTTACCTGCGGAATCTCTAAATTCAGCTACTCTCGAAACCCCATGTTTCACAGGTGAAAAAGGTTCGCCCGTCGTTCAGCTTTCGTTATGCTTTTGGGGCGCGAAAGTTTGAGGCTTGGCCTCTTGCGGACGGATGCGGAAAACCACATATTCCCGTGTGACGCCGGGGACGGCGCACGAGGGTCGCGTGAGCCCTTCGAGAACAATCCACGCGGAGCGTTTCTGAGGACTCCCATGCAGCAGCCATACAATCCCAACTCCTACGGCCAGTACGGCTACGGCGCCCAGGTGCGCTCCCAGGCCGAGATCGACCAGGGCCTCCGGTCGTTCATGCTGGGCGTCTACAACAACATGACGCTGGGCCTGGCGATCACCGGCCTCGTGGCCCTCGGCCTGTCCATGCTCGCCTTCACGACCGACGCCTCGACAGCCTACCAGGCCGGCGGCCGCGCCGTGCGCATGGGCGGCCAGTTCCTGACGCCGCTCGGCTACACGCTCTTCGGGACCCCGCTGAAGTGGGCCATCATGCTGGCGCCGCTCGCCTTCGTGTTCTTCTTCTCCTTCCGCATGGAGCAGATGAGCGCCGCGACCGCCCGCACGACCTTCTTCGTGTTCGCGGCCGTGATGGGCCTGTCGCTCGCCTCGATCTTCGCGGTCTTCACCGGCCAGTCGATCACGCAGGTGTTCTTCATCACGGCGGCGTCCTTCGGCGCCCTGTCGCTGTGGGGCTACACCACGAAGCGCAGCCTGTCGGGCATGGGCTCGTTCCTGATCATGGGCCTGATCGGCCTGATGATCGCCTCGATCGTCAACATCTTCCTCGCCTCCAGCGCGCTCGCCTTCGCGGTCTCGGTGGTCGGCGTGCTGATCTTCGCGGGCCTCACCGCCTACGACACGCAGCGCCTCAAGGAGATGTACGTCTACGGCGACTTCGACACCGAGACGGCCTCCAAGGTCTCGATCTTCGGCGCCCTGTCGCTCTACCTGAACTTCATCAACATGTTCCAGCTCCTCCTCTCGCTCTTCGGCACCCGCCAGGAGTAAGAGGGCAGGCAGCCCGGATAGGGAGCCCCGGCCGCGAGGCCGGGGCTTTTCTTTTGCCCGCCGCAACCTTAACAATGCGCCGCCGCGCGGCGGCGTCACGGGTTCGGGGGCATGCGATGGCGACTCGCGTTCGGCTGCGGCATCCGCAGACCGGAATCATCAAGGACGGCTTCTTCGGCTTCAGCTGGACCTCGTTCTTCTTCGGCGGTTTCCCGGCCCTGTTCCGGGGAGACGTGGGGATCGGCCTGGCGCTGCTCGCCGGGGGCGTGGTGGCGGGCATCCTCTCGGCGGGCCTGCTCTGGTTCGTGATCGGCCTGGTCTGGGCCTTCGTCTACAACAAGCGCTACACGCTCGGTCTGCTGGAGCGGGGCTACGTCTTCGACGATACGCCGCCCCTGGTCGGCGAGGCGAAGGCGAAGCTCGGGGTCGCGTGACCTCGCCGATGTGTCCCCTGATCCGCCCCTCCCGCGACGCAGACATCCCCGCCATCGCGGGGATCTACGCCCATGCCGTGGTCCACGGCACCGCCTCCTTCGAGCTCGATCCGCCCGACGAGGCCGAGATGGCGCGCCGGCGCGCGGCGCTCCTGGACGGGGGCTTTCCCCATCTCGTGGCGGAGATCGACGGTGCGGTGGCGGGCTTCGCCTATGCGGGGCCCTATCGCCCGCGCCCCGCCTATCGCTTCACCGTCGAGGACACGGTCTACGTCGCGCCCGACCGGCACCGGACCGGAGTCGGCCGCGCCTTGCTCTCGGGGCTGATCGGGACCTGCGAGGCCTCAGGGTTCCGCCAGATGGTCGCGGTGATCGGCGACAGCGCCTCGCGCGGATCGATCGGCCTGCACGCCGCGCTCGGCTTTCGCCGCGCGGGCCTCCTGGAGGCGGTCGGCTGGAAGCACGGGCGCTGGCGCGACGTGGTGCTGATGCAGCGCGTCCTAGGCGAGGGCGCCGACGCGCCGCCCGCGGACTGAGGCGGCACCGCGAGCCGTCGTCCCTTGCTCCGGGTCGAAATTTCCGGTCAAGTACGGCCCTGACCTTGGGAGAGCCCGCGCCGCATGACGGGCCCCGCATCGGGAGGACACCGCCCATGATCGATCGCCGTCAATTCCTGGCCGCCGGCGCCGCCGCGTCCGTCCTCGGCCTGTCGGGGCCGGGCTTCGCCCAAAGCGTCGACCAGCTCCAGCTCTTCGTGCCGGCGGCGCCCGGCGGCGGCTGGGACCAGACCGCGCGCACCATGGAGCAGGTGCTGCGCAACGAGAAGCTCATCGGCACCGCCCAGATCACCAACGTGCCCGGCGCCGGCGGCGCGGTGGGTCTGCCCCAGTTCGTGAACCAGTGGCGCAACCGGCCCAACGCCATGATGGTGGCCGGCATGGTGATGGTGGGGGCGCTGATCGCCAACAAGGCGCCCGTGAAGCTGTCCCAGACCACCCCCATCGCCCGGCTCACGGGCGAGTTCCTCGCCGTCGTGGTGCCGGCGGGCTCGCCCTTCAAGACCGCCAAGGACATGGTCGACGCCATGAAGGCGGACGCCTCCAAGGTGCCCGTGGCCGGCGGCTCGGCGGGGGGCTCGGACCACATCCTGCTCGGCATGATCGGCAAGGCCGCGGGCGTGGCGCCCGCCAAGCTCAACTACGTTCCCTACGCCGGCGGCGGCCAGGCGCTCGCGGCGCTGCTCGGCAGCCAGGTCGCGGCGGGCATCTCAGGCTACGGCGAGTTCGCCGAGCAGGTGAAGGCCGGCAAGCTGCGCATCCTCGCGATCTCCGCCGACAAGCGCCAGGCGGGCATCGACGCCCCCACCCTCAAGGAGAGCGGCGTCGACGTGGAGCTCTTCAACTGGCGCGGCGTCTTCGCTCCGCCCTCCGTCAGCGACGACCAGAAGAAGACCCTCATCGGCCTCGTCGAGAAGATGGCCGCCAGCGCCTCCTGGCAGGAGGAGCTCAAGAAGCGGGACTGGACCGGCATCCTCCTCACGGGCGACGCCTATGCCAAGTTCCTCGCCGAGGAGACCACCCGCATCGAGGGCGTTCTCAAGGATCTCGGCCTCGCCGCCTGATCCCGTTCGCGCCCGGGGGTCGGGATGGATCGCATTCACCTGAAGATCCCCGAGGCCCTCATCGGCCTCGGGACGCTCGCCTTCGCCGGAATCGTGCTCTGGCAGACCGAGCAGATCCCCGTCTCGCCCCTCTACGCCAAGGTGGGGCCCCGGGTCCTGCCCTACATCACGGTGGCGGGCCTGGCGCTGTTCGGCGCCCTCCTGCTGTGGCGCGCGATGCGCGGGGGCTGGCAGCCCGACGAGGAGAAGGAGGTGCCCATCGACTGGGGCGCGGTCCTCGTGCTCGTGGCGGGGCTCGTCCTTAACGTCGTGCTGATCGGCCCCTTCGGCTTCACGCTCGCCTCGACGATCCTGTTCGTGCTCGTGGCCTTCGCCTTCGGCGACCGGCACGTGGCGCGCAACGCCGCCATCGGGCTCGCCATCTCGCTCGTGGCCTATTTCGGCTTCGCGGAAACGCTTGGGGTGAATATCGGGGCGGGCGTCGTCGAAGCGGCGCTGGCGCCGTACGTGACGGCCCTGAAGACGTTCGTCTCCGGCCAATGGGCCGGCCTGAAGCTCTGGTTCGGGAGGACATGAGCGCCACATGGATCCTCTCGCCTCGCTCTGGAACGGCTTCGCCGTCGCGCTGACCCCCAACAACCTGATGTGGTG
>DASPJU010000445.1:0-2013 GCA_035628475.1 Salinarimonas sp.
GGCCCGGTTCACCGACGCCCGTACCGTGGAGGTCGACGGGGTCACGATCCGGGCGCGCCGCTTCGTCCTGGCCACGGGCTCGCGTCCGGCGGTCCCGCCGATCCCGGGACTGGAGGGCACGCCCCATCTCACCAACGAGACGGTGTTCGACCTCGCCGAGCGCCCGCGCCGGCTCGTCGTGATCGGCGGCGGGCCCATCGGCGTGGAGATCGCGCAGGCCATGCGGCGGCTGGGCGCCGAGGTCGTCATCGTGGAGGCCGATCGCCTCCTGCCCCGCGACGACCCCGAGATGGCCGCCGTCGTCGCCCGATCGCTGGCCCGCGACGGGATCGAGGTCCGCGCCGGCGCGTCGGTGGCGCTCGTGGAGGGCGAGGCCGGGGCCGTGCGCGTCGCGCTCGCGGGCGGGAACGGGGAGGCCGGCGAGACGATCGAGGGCTCGCATCTGCTCGTCGCGGCCGGCCGCGAGCCCGTCACGGAGGACCTCGGGCTCGAGGTGGCCGGCATCGCGGTGGAGGGCGGCGCGATCCGGGTCGACCGCGGCCTGCGGACGTCCAACCGCCGCGTCTTCGCGATCGGCGACTGCGCCGGCGGCGGGACGGGCGACTATCGGTTCACCCACGCGGCGAACGCCCAGGCCGGCGTGGTGATCCGGCGCGCGCTGTTCCGGCTGCCGGCCCGGTTCGACTCCCGCGTCCTGCCGCGGGTCACCTACACGGACCCGGAACTGGCCAGCGTCGGCCTGAGCGAGGAGGAGGCCCGCCGGGAAGTGCGGGACCTGCGCATCCTGCGCTGGCCCGTGGCCGAGAACGACCGCGCCCAGGCGGAGCGCACCGTCGACGGGCACGTCAAGGCGCTCGTGGACCGCAAGGGCCGCATCCTCGGCTGCGCCATCGCGGCGCCGCGCGCGGGCGACCTCATCGTGCCCTGGGCGCTCCTGATGCAGCGGGGTGGCACGGTGGGCGACCTCGCGGGCCTGGTCTTCCCCTATCCTACGCTCTCGGAAATCTCGAAGCGCGCCGCGGTCGAGCACCTGCGGCCCGCGGCGCGAGGGGGCGGCGTACGGCGTCTCCTGTCGATCCTGCGTCGGCTGGGCTAGCGCATGGCGGGCGGGCGCGAGGGGGAGGGGGCGGGCCGGTTCGGCCTCTCGGCGCGCCTCCTGCTCCTCACCATCGCCTTCGTGATGCTGGCCGAGGTGCTGATCTACGTGCCCTCGATCGCCAATTTCCGCCGCAACTGGCTCAGCGACCGCCTCGCGGCCGCGCAGATCGCCGCGCTCGTCCTCGACGCGGCCCCGGGCGAGCGCCTGCCCGAGGGGCTCGAGGGGCGGCTGCTCGACGGCGTGGGCGCCCGCGCGGTCGCGGTGCGCGGCGGCGGCATCCGCCGCCTGCTCTCCCGCGACGCCATGCCGCCCGAGGTCGGCCGCGTGGCGGACCTGCGGGACGGGAGCGGCCTCACCCTCGTGCGCGACGCCTTCGCGACCCTGCTGCGGCCGTCGAGCAAGCCCTTGCGGGTGATCGGGGCGGGGCCGGGGGGCGCCGACCTCGTGGAGGTGATCCTCGACGAGGATCCCCTGCGCGAGGCGATGCTGCGTTTCTCCCGCAACATCCTGATCCTCTCCCTGTTCATCTCGGCCGTGACCGCCGGCCTCGTCTTCCTGGCCCTGCACCGGGTGATCGTGCGGCCCGTGCGGCGGCTGGTCGGCAACATCGCGGCCTTCGCGGAAAGCCCGGAGGACGCCTCGCGCATCGTCGAGCCTACCGGCCGGGGCGACGAGATCGGCCTGGCCGAGCGGGCGCTGGCGCGCATGGAGACCGCGCTCGCGGGCGAGCTGCGCCAGAAGCGCCGCCTGGCCGATCTGGGGCTGGCGGTCAGCAAGGTGAACCACGACCTGCGCAACATGCTCACCACGGCCGGCCTCCTGACCGATCGGCTCGCCACCCTGTCCGATCCCCTGGCGCAGCGCACCGCCCCGCGCCTCGTGGCGACGCTCCAGCGCGCCATCGACTTCTGCGA
>DASPJU010000446.1:0-4856 GCA_035628475.1 Salinarimonas sp.
GCCAAGCCCAACGAGCGCCTCCAGGCGGGCCAGAAGGTGCGGGTGCCCCCGCTCAAGCTCGACGCGCCGCGCCCGACGTCCCTTCGCGCGGCCAAGGACGCCACCGACGCCCTCGAGTTCCTGCGCTCCGTGACCCTTTACGAGGACGGGGACGTCCTCGTGATCAACAAGCCCGCGGGCCTCGCGGTCCAGGGCGGGTCCGGCACCACGCGCCACGTGGACGGCATGCTGGAGGCGCTCACCGACGAGCGCGGCGAGCGCGCCCGCCTCGTCCACCGCCTGGACAAGGACACGGCGGGCTGCCTCGTCATCGCCAAGACGCGCTTCGCCGCCACTACGCTCGCCAAGTCCTTCCGGTCGCGGACCACGCGCAAGATCTACTGGGCCTTGTGCTACGGCATTCCCAAGGTGCGCCAGGGCCGGGTCTCGACGTACCTCGCCCGCGAGGAGATCGGCGACGCGGATGCCCGCATGCGGGTCGCCAAGCACGGCGACGACGGCGCGAGCCACGCGCTCACCTATTACGCGGTGGTGGACCAGGCGGCGCAAAAGCTCTGCTGGCTCTCGCTCAAGCCCGTCACGGGCCGCACCCACCAGCTGCGCGCGCACGCGGCCCATATCGGCCACCCCATCCTCGGCGACCCCAAATATTTCGACGTCGAGAACTGGGATCTGCCCGGCGGCTTGCAGAACAAGCTGCACCTGCTGGCCCGACGCATCGTCGTGCCCCATCCGCGCACCGGCCGCCCCATCGACGTCACCGCGCCGCTGCCGCCCCACATGCAGCAGAGCTTCAACCTGCTGGGCTTCGACACGGAGCGCTTCGACCCCATCGTCGAGGCGCCGGAGGACTAGGATGACGGCCTGCGAGCGCGCGCTTGCTCCCGACGTGGACGCCGTCATCGCCCTCGTCCCCGAGCCGCAGCGCACGGTCGTGCTGGCCCTGCGGTCGGTGGTGCGCGAGGCGGCCCCGGACCTCGACGAGAGCGTCAAGTGGGGCAAGCCCGTTTATGGCCGGGGCACCGCCAACCTCCTGTCCATCATCGCCCACCGGACCCACGTGAACCTCCAGCTCTTCAACGGCGCGACGCTGCCCGACCCCGAGGGCCTGCTCGAGGGCATCGGCAAGGGGCTGCGCCACGTGAAGTGCCGCACCATCGCCGACGTGGCGCGCCCGGGCGTGCGGACGCTGATCGAGCGCTGCGCGGCGGCTTCCCCCGCCTGAAGGGCGCAGGATCCCCCCTCTCCCGGACGGGAGAGGGGCCGGGGGTGAGGGATCAGGCCGGGAGGCTCGCGAGACCTCGCCGTCGCTCCAACCCCCCTTTCATGCCGAGGCGCTCAGCCGAAGGCTGAGCCTCGAAGCACGCACGACGCCGCCAAGGCCGTCGGCAGATTCCTGGAGCGCCCTTCGAGGCTCGCCGACGCTCGCACCTCAGGACGAGGGGGACTGGCGGGATCGGTGGTGCGGGAGCGAGCCTCCCGGCGTGGCGCCCTCACCCCCGACCCCTCTCCCGTCCGGGAGAGGGGAGCGACCCCCTTGCCGTTCCGGCACCCCCATCGCTACCTTCCCTCCGAGGAGGACCCCCATGCTCTCGGGCGACGACGACATCCTGCGGGAGGCGGAGCGCTGGCGGCGCGAGGGTCGCGGCGTCGCGGTCGCCACCGTGGTGGAGACCTGGGGCTCGGCCCCGCGACCGGTCGGCAGCCACCTCGCGATCGACGAGGAGGGGGCGTTCCTCGGCTCCGTCTCGGGGGGCTGCGTCGAGGGCGCGGTGATCACCGAAGCGCTCGACGTCATCGCGGACGGCCGGCCGCGCCTGCTGGAATTCGGCGTCGCCGACGAGACCGCCTGGCGCGTCGGCCTGTCCTGCGGCGGGCGGATCCGGGTCTATGTGGAGCGGGTGACGTGACGGGCGGACCGCTCAACCCTCCTCCCGGGAGGAGGAGGGGGGCCGGCCGGGAGAGGTGGCCGTCACAGATTTCGCTTCTACGGGGCCGCCGCACGAGATCAGCGTCTCGGTTTCTTCCCAGACACCTGCTCCGCTTTTGCGCTCCCCTTCTCCCGACCCTGCTGCGCGGGGCCACCCTCCCCTTCCAGGGGGGAGGGAAGGGGCAACGCCCATGAATCTCGATCTCCTCGCCCTCGTCAACGCCGAGCGCGCGGCGCGGCGCGCCCTGATCGTCGTGACCGATCTCGCGACCGGCGAGCAGCGGGCCGTGCGCGAGGCGGAGCTCTCCGGCGATCCCCTGGAGGAGGTGCTCGCCGAGCGCTTCCGATCGGGCAGGAGCGGCCTCGTCGAGAGCCAGGGGCGGGAGCTCTTCCTCACCGTGCAGGTGCCCCCCGCGCGGGTGATCGTGATCGGGGCGGTCCACATCTCGCAGGCGCTCGCCCCGCTCGCCCGCATCGCGGGCCTCGACGTCACGGTCGTCGACCCCCGCGACGCCTTCGCGACCCCGGAGCGCTTCCCCGACGTGCCGGTGCTCGCCGAATGGCCGGACGAGGCGCTGGAGCGGCTCGGCCTCGACCGCTACACCGCGCTAGTGGCGCTGACCCACGACCCGAAGATCGACGATCCGGCCCTCCAGGCGGCGCTGCGCTCGGACGCGTTCTATGTCGGCGCGCTCGGCTCGCGGAAAACCCATGCGCGGCGCGTCGAGCGCCTGGCCGGAGCCGGCTTCGACGAGGCGGCGATCGCCCGCATCCGCGCGCCCATCGGCCTCGACATCGGCGCCGTGTCGCCGGCCGAGATCGCCGTCTCGATCCTCGCCGAGATCGTCGCGCATCTTCGCCGCGACCGGAGGCGGGCGCCATGAGGTTCGGCGAGGTCGCGCTCGCGGAGGCGGTCGGCGCCATCGCGGCCCACAGCGTGCGCGCGGGGGGCGTCGTCCTGAAGAAGGGGAGCGTCGTCACGGCCGAGGCCGCCGCGGCCTTGCGGGCGGCCGGCGTCGAGCGGATCGTGGCGGTGCGGCTCGATCCGGGCGACGTCCCCGAGGACGAGGCGGCCCTGCGGCTCGCCCACGCCGTCGCGGGGCCCGGCGTCACGGTGGAGCGGCCCTTCACGGGGCGCTCGAACCTGTTCGCCCGCGCGGCGGGCGTTCTCGTGGTCGACCGCGCCGGGATCGACCGGGTCAACGCGCTCGACGAATCCATCACGGTCGCGACCCTGCCGGCCCTCAAGCCCGTGGTGGCGGGCGAGATGGTCGGCACCGTGAAAATCATCCCCTACGCGGTGCCGGGCGGGGCCCTCGACGCCGCGCTCGCGGCGGCGAGCGTGACGGGCGGGGCGTTGCGGGTCGCTCCCTATCGCCGGGCCCGGGTCGCGGTGGTCTCGACCCTGCTGCCGGGGCTGAAGGACTCGGTGGTGGCCAAGACGCTTGCGGTGCTCGCCGAGCGGCTCGCCTCCACGGGAGCCGCGGTCGTCGCGGAGGCCCGCGTGCCGCACGCGGCCGAGCCGCTCGCTGCGGCGCTCGCCCGCCAGGGAGCGGACGGGGCCGATCTCATCGTGGTCTTCGGCGCCTCGGCCGTCGCCGACCGGCGCGACGTGGTGCCGGACGCCATCGCCCGGGCGGGCGGCGTCGTCGACCATCTCGGCATGCCGGTCGATCCGGGCAACCTGCTGCTGCTCGGCCGCCTGGGCGAGGTGCCCGTCATCGGCGCGCCGGGCTGCGCGCGCTCGCCCAAGGAGAACGGCTTCGACTGGATCCTCCACCGGCTGCTCGCCGACATTCCCGTGACTCGGGCCGACATCGCCGGGCTCGGGGTCGGCGGGCTTCTCATGGAGATCGTGTCGCGGGGCCAGCCCAGGGCCGGGGGCGAGAGCGCGGAGGAATGAGCGTCGCGGCGCTCATCCTGGCGGCGGGGCGGGGCAGCCGCTTCGGCGAGAGCCCGAAGCTGCTGGCCCTCCTCGAGGGTCGTCCCCTCGTGCGCCACGTGGCGGACGCGGCTCTCGCGAGCCGCGCCCGCCCCGTCCTCGCGGTCACGGGGCACCGGGCGGACGCGATCGAGGCGGCGCTCGCGGGCCTCCCCGTCGCGACCCTGCGCAACCCGGATCACGCCGACGGCCTCTCGACCTCCCTGCGCGCGGGCTTCGCCGCCCTCGCGGGAGAGGCAGCGGCGATCGTGGTGCTGCTCGCCGACATGCCGCGCGTGACGCCGGACCTGGTCGACCGCCTGATCGCGGCCTGGGAGACGGGCGGGCGCCCGCCGGCCGTGGTGCCCGTCGCGGGCGGGCGGCGGGGCAATCCCGTGCTGCTCTCCGCCGCGCTGGCGCCCGCCGTCGCGGGGCTCGCGGGGGACGCGGGCGCCGGCCCGCTCCTGCGCGGGCTGCCCGGCGTGCTGGAGGTGGACGTGCCGGGCGACGCCGCGCTCATCGACGTGGACACGCCGGCCATGCTGGCTCGGCTCCCCTCACCCGGATGGGAGAGGGGCCGGGGGTGAGGGTGCCACGCCGGGAGGTTCGCTCCACCTCATCTGGTCCCACACTCACCCTCGTCCTGAGGTGCCCTGCGCAGCAGGGCCTCGAAGGGCGTTCCATGGCTCTCCGCCGTTCGTGGCAGGCGTCCTGCGTGCTTCGAGGCTCCGCTGCGCGGAGCGCCTCAGCATGAGGGGGTGGAAAGGTGGCCGGGTGGCGCGAACCTCCCGGCGTGATCCCTCACCCCCGTCCCCTCTCCCGCACGGGAGAGGAGAGGAAGTGGGGTGCGGCCCCGGTGAAGGGAGAGCCGGGGCCGCGTCGGGCGGACGGCGACAGGGGGGAGCGTGCCGTCTGCCCGGGGGAGGGGGAGGTCTAGAAGGGGAGGAGGACGTCCATCACCTGCTGGCCGTAGCGGGGCTGCTGCACGTCGGTGATCTGGCCGCG
>DASPJU010000447.1:0-8013 GCA_035628475.1 Salinarimonas sp.
TGGAGCAGCACGATCCAGGCATAGGAGCGCACCAGCACCGCGGTCCACAGGGGCAGGAGCACGCAGACCGCCAGGAGCAGCGACACCCGCGGCGACACCCGCGACATGGTGAGCGCGACGGGATAGCCCAGCAGCAAGGCCAGCACCGTGACGATGATCGACAGGCGGATCGTGCGCCACAGGATGAGCACGTAGAGGTCGCTCGTGAGCGCCTTGACGTAGTTCTGCGCCCCGAAGCGCGGGCTCATGACGCTCTCGCTCACGAGGGAGGAGAGCGGCACCACGAAGAAGAGGAGCAGGGCCAGGGCGGCGGGAGCCGCGAGGATGAGGCTCGACCTGACGTTGAAGCCCCTGGTTTGGACGGCGGACGCGGCAGCGGCCATGGAACCCTCACGCCTCTATGACGGGGACGGGCGCCCTGCCCTCGGGGCGGGCGACGACAGGACCGGGATGGGAGCGGCGGGCCGGCGCGGCGTCGCGCGGCCCTGGGGCGGCGCGGCGCGTCCGGTCCGCCGCTCCCGATCCCGGCAAGTTCCCACGGGTAGGGAGGAGACGTCGGTCCCGTGGGGAAAGCGTGGTCATCGCGGCCTCAGGCCGGGAAGGCGCGGGCGTCGCCGGGCGCCCACCGCAGCCAGACCCGGTCGCCCTCGCGTCCCGCCCCGAGCCCGAAGCTCGAGGGCTTGCGGACGTTGACCGGCTCCTTGAGGCCGACATCGACGAGATAGATCGTGGAGGCGCCCGCGAAGATGATCTCGGCGAGCCGCCCCTCGACCGCGCCCTCGCCCAGGTTCTCGGCCGACAGGTCGATATATTCCGGGCGGACCGAGACCCGCACCGCGCCCGCGCTCTCCCCCTCGAGGCTCGCCGGCACGGTCGCGCCGTTGGACAGGCGGACCATGAGCCGGTCGGCGCGCCGCTCGGCCACGGCGCCCTCGAGGAAGTTCGTCTCGCCGAGGAAGCCCGCCACGAAGGGATTGCCCGGGCGCTCGTAGAGCGCGCGCGGCCCGCCCTCCTGGACCAGCAGGCCCTTGTCGAGCACCGCGATGCGGTCGGCCATGACGAGGGCCTCTTCCTGGTCGTGCGTGACGAACACGACCGTGATGCCGAGGCTCTTCTGCAGGTGCTTGATCTCGAGGCGCATGCGCTCGCGCAGGTTCTTGTCGAGCGCGGAAAGGGGCTCGTCCATGAGCAGGACCGGCGGCTCGTACACGATGGCGCGGGCGAGGGCGACGCGCTGCTGCTGGCCTCCCGAGAGCTGGGCGGGCAGGCGCGAGCCGTAGCCCTCGAGGCCCACCGTGGCGAGCACTCGGTCGGCGCGCGCGTCGCGCTCGGCCTTGGGCACCCCGCGCATGCGCAGCGGGAATCCGACATTGTCGCGCAGGGACATGTGCGGGAACAGCGCGTAGCGCTGGAACACCATGCCGAGGTTGCGCCGGTTGGGCGGGACGTGGGTCACGTCGCGCCCGTCCACCAGCACCGTGCCCCCGTCGGGGACCTCGAAGCCCGCGATGGTCATGAGCAGCGTCGTCTTGCCCGAGCCCGAGGGGCCGAGCAGGGCGAGGAACTCGCCGGCCGCGACATCGATCGAGACCCCGTCGAGGGCCTTGACCGAGCCGTAGGCCTTGCGCACGCCCTCAACGCGCACGGCGCCTCCAGGCGCCGCGCGGGCCACGGAGGCCGGGGCGGCCGCAGGGCCTGCTGTCAGGGGGGCGGCGGGCGGGAAGGAGGCCGTCTGGGCGGTGGCGTTCATGATCGTCGTCGCTTTCGGGCGCTGCGCGAAACGAGGGCCGAGACGCGCCCCGTCGGGCGGAGCGCGGCCGCGTGGGGTCCCGGCGGCGCCCGGGAGGGCGCCGCCGGGATCGAGGGGCCTCCGGCGGTCAGCTGGCGAGCCAGCGGTTCCAGCGCTCGAGCAGGGCCGTGCGGTTCTCGGCCACCCAGGCCGCGTCCATGGCGGCCATCTGCTTGGCGTTGGCGGGGTCGGTCACGCGGTCGAGGCGTTGCTCCGGGGTGAGCTTCGTCAGGGCCGTCCGGTTGACGGTGTCGAAGTTCACGGCGTTGGAGAAGGGCAGGTGCGCCTCGGGACGGGTCACGAAGTAGTCCAGGAAGCGCATGGCCGCCTCCTTGTTCTTGGTGCCCTTCACGATCGCCCACAGGGCCGTGTTCGGGGGCGCGCCGGTCCAGGCCACCTCGATGGGCATGCCGGCGTCCTTGAGCGCGAGCGCGCGGCCCGACCACATCTGGGCCAGCACCACCTCGCCGGAGCGGAACATCTGCTGGCTCTGGTCGCCCGTGCGCCACCAGACCGTGACGTGGGGGCGGATCTCGTCGAGCTTCTTGAAGGCGCGGTCGAGGTCGAGGGGGAACAGCTTGTCCTTGTCGACGCCGTCGGCCTGGAGCGCGGCCATGAGCGGCCACCAGGGCGCGCCGGCATTGGGCATGGCGCGCGGGCCGGGGAAGCGCTTCACGTCCCAGAAGTCCGCCCAGGTCTTGGGCGCGCCGTTGGGGAACTTCGTCTTGTCGTAGGAGATCGTGACCGCGCCCAGCGTGCGCAGGACGCCGTTGGGCAGGCACGCGCCCTCGACGCCGTGGGCCGCGAGGTTCTTCAGGGCGCCGCACTCGACGGGCTCGAGCATGGCGGACTGCGCCACCAGGTCCTCGGGCCACGCCGTGACGATGTCCCACTCCACGCGGCCGGTCTGCTGCATGGCGCGCAGCTTCGTCCAGGTCTCGGAATTGGTGGCCGAGACGGGGCGGATGCGGATGCCCGTCTCCTTGGCGAAGGGATCGTAGAAGTGCTCCCGCAGGGCCTTCTCGAACGCGCCGCCGGTGGCGACCACGACGAGCTCGGTCGTCGCCTGGGCGGCCGCGGGCGCCGCGCCCCCGGCCGCGAGCGCGCCGCCGGCCATGAGCTGAAGCAGCGAACGACGGTCAATCTTGGTCGGATCCATTGCTATGCTCCCTCTGGTGTTCTTGCAACGATGATTACACTTGCCGTTCCGGTAATGCAAGATACATTTCAGAGCTGGGCCGCGAATTTGCGCGCCACCGTGCCCTCCCGTAAAGCAGGGCGCACGCGAGGTGACCACGATGGCGACTCTCCTGGAACGGCTGCGCTCCTGCAGGGCCGAGATGACGGGCCGCGAGCGGCAGATCGCCTCCTATCTGGAGGCGGGCTATCCGCATGCGGGGCTCGAATCGGCGACCGCGGTGGGGGAGCGGGTCAATGTCAGCCCGGCGACCGTGGTCCGGTTCATCGCCAAGCTCGGCTATGGCGGCTACGCGGAGTTCCAGCGCGAGCTGCGCGACGAGGTGGAGGCGCGCCTCACCTCGCCCCTGCAGCGCCTGGCGAGCGCGCCCCTGCCCGAGTCGCCCGGCGGCCCCGCCTCGCTGGAGGGGGTCGACGTCCTCACCCGCAGCTTCGAGGCGGCGCTGGCCTGCGTGACCCGCACCTACGGCGCCCTCGACCGCCCCGTGGTCGACGCCATCGTGACCCTGCTGCTGGAATGCCGGGGCCGCATCTGGATCATCGGGGAGAAGAAGGGCCGCAGCGTCGCGCTCTACCTCTACGCCCAGCTCAACCTGTGCCTCGAGCGGGTGACGATGCTCACCACGGACGCGTCCTTCGAGGCCGACCGGCTCCTTGACGTCGGCCCCGACGACGTGGTGATCGCGGTGGACGTGCGCCGCTATGTCGAGCGCTGCGTCCAGGCCGCGGAATGGTGCCGGGCGCAGGGCGCCGCGGTGGTCGTGCTCTCCGACGGCCCCACCTCGCCCCTGTTCGGGCGCACGAGCTACCGGCTCGCCGCGGCCACCAACAGCGCCGGCGCCTTCGACAGCTATCTGGGGCTGATGCTCATCGCCGACCTCGTCACCAACATCGTGGCGGACCGGGCGCCCGAGCGGGCGCGCCGGCGCCTGGAGGTGGGCGAGAAGGCGTGGGCGCAGCTGCGGGTCTTCACGCGGCCGGAGCCGGGTGCGCCGGTCGGCGACCCGAGCGGGTGAGGGCGGGCTCCCGGCGGAGCAGGCGTCCCGGCCGGCGCCCCGTGGCGGCCCCGTCCTCCCAGACCGGCTCGCCGTTGACGAGGACGAGGCGGATGCCGCGGGCGGGGCGGGTCGGCGCGTCGTAGGTCGCCTCGTCCAGGACGAGATCCGCGTCGAACAGCGTCACGTCGGCGAGCATGCCCTCGGCGAGCACGCCACGGTCCGCGAGGCCGAACACGGCGGCCGGCAGGGCCGTCATGCGCCGCACCGCCTCGGGCAGCCCCATGAGCTTCAGCTCGCGCACGTAGTGCCCCAGCACCCGGGGGAAGGTGCCCCACAGGCGCGGATGGGGATGCTGGTCGTGCGGCAGGCCGTCGGAGCCGATCATGGCGCCGGGATGCGCGAGGATGCGGCGAACGTCCCGCTCCTGCATCTTGTAATAGATGGCGCCCCCGGGGCTGAGGCGGTGGGCCGCCTCCTCGGGCGAGCAGCACCAGCAGCCCGCGATGGCGTCGAGGTCCTGGCCGGCGAGCTCGGGATGGGTGTCGGACCAGCTCACCACGACCCGCCGCGCGCCGCGCAGGCGGTCCGGGCGCAGCATGGTGGAGCTCGCCTCGTAGGGGTAGACGTCGAAGGCGATCTCCTGGTGGGCGGCGGCCGCGTCGATGCGCGCCAGCACCTCGGCGGCGCGGCCCCACATCCGGGGCGCGGCGCATTTCACGTGGCTCACCACGAGGGGCAACCCGCCGCGGCGCGCCGAGCCGATCGCCTCGTCCAGGGCCTCGATGAGCCCGTCGCCCTCGTCGCGCAGATGGGTGGTCTGCAGCCCGCCCGCGGTGGCGACCCGGGCGAGCAGGGCCTCGACCTCGGCGGGGCTCGCGGCCTGGGCCGGGGGATAGTAGAGCCCCGTCGACATCCCGAAGGCCCCGGCCGCCATGGCCTCGTCCAGGAGGCGGCCCATGGCCTCGATCTCGGCGCCGGTCGCGGCCCGCCCGAGATCCGCCACCGCGCAGGCGCGCAGCGCGCTGTGGCCCACGAAGGGCACCACGTTCACGGCGGGCGGCGCCCCCCGCACCGCCGCGGCATAGGCCGCGAAGGAGGCCTGGAACAGGTCGCGCCGCCCGCCCAGCAGGGTCAGCGGCGGCACCGGCTCCCCCGCCCGGGTCATGGGCGCGAGCGAGATGCCGCAATTGCCGGTCACGACGGTGGTGACGCCCTGGCTCACCTTGGGACCGACCGCGGGATCGAGCAGGACCAGGCGGTCGTCGTGGGTGTGGACATCGATGAAGCCGGGCGCCGCGATCATGCCCCGGGCGTCGATCTCGATCGTCGCCGGGCCCGTGACCCGCCCCAAAGCCGCGACGCGATCGCCGCGGATCGCGACGTCGGCGACGACGGGGGACGCTCCGGTGCCGTCCACCACGCAGGCGTCGCGCAGAACCAGGTCGTATGCCACCGGGAGATCTCCGTTCTTGCAATGAAACTTGCGTGAACGGAGCCGGTTTTGCAAGACATTTTGCGTGACGACGCGTCGACCGGAGGGAAGCGCGGCCGCTCAGCGATCAGCGAACCAGGGCGGCTCGTCGGCCCAGCCGAGCTGGACGAGGATGCGGTCCGCCGCCTCGAACAGGTCGGCGAGGGCCGGCGCGCGGTCCTCGATCCCGTGCTCGTCGGCCTGCGCGGCGCGGAACGCGCGCACACGGGCCACCAGGGCCAGGAGCGCGAGCTCGCGCCGGTCCTCGGCCGAGAGCGGGGCAAGGGTCTCGATGTCGTCGAGGAGGACGCCCTCACGCATGGCCCACCCGCCGCAGGGGGGCGTCCGCGCGATCGCGACCGAGGCCGGGCGGCAGGTCCAGGACGGGCCGATTCATCCCGAAGACGGCGCGCGAGGTCGCGAGCGTGTCCTCGTCGACCTCCGCGTGGATCGGCACCACGGGCTGGCCGTCATGCTCGGTGGGCAGCGCCATCGGCCTGGCCCGCCAGCCGAGCTCGATCATGCGCGTCAGCAGCAGCGGATGGGTCTGGACGAGCAGGGCCGTGATGCCGAGATGGAGGCAGGCCTCGGTGACGCCGAGGAGCAGCTCCGCGGTGGCCGGATCGGCTCCCGTCGCGCCCTCGCGCCGGGCCGGGTCGACCGCGCAGCGCGTCCACTCCCAGACGGTCGGCCCGGTGAGCGAGGGCATGCCCTGGAGCATCTCCGGATAGACATGGCTGAGCAGGTGCGGCCGGGTCGTGGGCAGGAGCCGGCTGTAGGAGATCACCCGGTCGCGCTCGACGCCCACGAGATGGATGCAGTGCTCGTCGTCGAAGGCGTCGATCTCGCGTCCATCGGGCTTGCGCAGGGCACGCCAGCCAAGATGGTCCACGAAGAATCGATGTCGGAAACGGTAGATGTCGTCGAAGAGCCGAGTATGCTGATCGATGTTAGAGCTGTCGATCAAGAGGATCATCGTATCCCTCCCCACTAGGGTGAAGGAACCGTGTCCCTAATCTTGAGAGCTCGCCATACCGGGTTTTTCCCGTGTTGACCGAACAAGAAATAGACGAGAGGTTGGCTCAACTACCGGTTATGATGACGGACGGAAACCTCACGCGTTGCGCAAGCCGACGGGCCGGGCAGGTCGAATGATGATCTGGCGACGCAGGGCCTCGCCACCGCCTCGACGCGGTTGGCCGCGTTCAGCTCGCGCGCGGCCCCTGACGGGCCGGGCAGGTCAGACGATGATCTGGCGGCGCAGGGCCTCGGCCACCGCCTGGACGCGGTTGACCGCGTTGAGCTTGCGCGCGGCGCTCGCGACATATTGCTCGACGGTCCGCTCCGAGAGCGTGAGGATCACCGAGATCTCCCAGGCCGTCTTTCCCGCCGCCGTCCAGCGCAGGCATTCCATCTCCCGCGGCGACAGGATCGGGCTCGGCTCCGGGGCGCCCTCTCGCGGGTGCAGGGCCGCGCGGGCCTGTCCATGGGCGTAGATCGCCACGAGGTGGAGCGCGGCCCGCTCCTCCCGGTCGAGCCGCAGGCGCGGGCCGCCGAAGGTGACGATCGCCTGGAAGCCGTGCGTGGTGTGGATCGGCACCGCGAAGCCCTCGGTCAGGCCGAAGGCCGGCGCCTCGTCCATGACCCGCGCGGCGGCGGGGTCCTCGGTCCGGTCGAAGGGGGCCTCGTCCCAGGCGAAGGGCATCGAGGCGACCCGGACCTTGCGGATCACCGGGTCGGCGTGGACGTAGCCGCACGCCTTGTAGCGCTCGGCCCATTCCTCGGGCCATCCCGAGGCGAGCACGTAGGGGTCGACGCGCTCCCGCGGCAGCGGCAGGCCCGAGATGCAGAAATTCTCGTAGCCGAACACGGCGCCGGCGGCCCGAAGCTCCTCGATGACCGCGTCGGTGGCGGTCTGTCGCGAGAGGCGGTCGACGATCTCGAACGTCGCTTGGCGGATGCTGGACACCTGGCGCCCCCGGGCCCGTCTTGGTTGCGCATCAGCCTAGAGGAGAGGTCCGCGTGTTGGAACAGGATAGGCGCCCGCGCCGGTTGTCCGACGCACGCAAAACCTTGCCGAATCCAGGCCTTTGCTACCCTGTTGCAACCCATGATCCGTAATGGCGGCCGATCCGGTGGTTCGGATGCATGGTCCCGGAGCAGGGACGGAATCCGGCCAAGCTTGCCGGCGTCCGCGAGATCTCGGCCCGGTTCCGCGCGGGCGGCCTCCGAGCCTGGGCCCGCGCACGAATCTGTGGAACGCGCCGCGCGGGCGGGCACCGGCGGGGATCGCCCCGTGTTACACCCCAGGGCCTAGAGGCGGACGCCAGGGATACGGGATGCGGGTCGGGATCGAGATCGGGACGGGGCCGGGCGGAGAAGCCGCCCTGATCGATCTGGAGGAGCTGCTCGCGACCCGCCTGCTGGTCCAGGGCAATTCCGGGTCGGGCAAGTCGCATCTCCTGCGCCGCCTCCTGGAGCAGAGCGCCCCGCACGTGCAGCAGGCCGTGATCGATCCGGAGGGCGACTTCGTCACCCTGGCGGAGCGCTTCGGCCAC
>DASPJU010000448.1:0-2440 GCA_035628475.1 Salinarimonas sp.
CCTCGGGCAATTTCGCGCTTGGCGGCCACGATCCCGAGCGGGGCAGCTCTTACGTGATGTATCAGATCACCGGCGGGGGCTATGGCGGCAATGCCGACCACGACGGGCTCACCAACGGCTGCTCGACCATCGGCATCTCCAAGACCGCGCCCGTGGAGGTGATGGAGCAGGTCTATCCCGTGCTCTTCCGCCGCTTCGCGCTGCGCGAGGGCTCGGGCGGCGCGGGCGAGCATCGCGGCGGCTTCGGGGTCCATTACGAGGTGGAGCTGCTTCGCGGCGAGGCGCGGGCCTCCTTCGTGATGGACCACGGCCGCTTCGGCCCGCCCGGCGTGCTGGGCGGGGGCGAGGGCGCGCGCAACGTGGTGACGGTCCACCGCGACGGCGGGAGCTTCACGCCCGAGCACCTGTCCAAGGATCAGGGGATCGCGATCCGCGCCGGCGACCGGGTCGAGGTGATGACGCCGGGCGGGGGCGGCTACGGCGACCCGGCACGGCGCGATCCGGCCCTCGTCGCGCGGGACCTCGGCCGCGGCTACTACACCCCGGCCGAGGCCGAGGCTCTCTGGGGAGGTCGCTCCTGATGCGCTACTTTCGCCCCGCGACCCTCGACGAGGCTCTCGCGATCCGGCGCGAGCACGACGTGGTGCCGCTCGCCGGCGCCACGGACGTCTATCCCGCGGCGGTCGGCCGGCACGCCTGGGGCGACCCGACCCACCGGGACGTGCTCGACCTCTCCCGGATCGAGGCCCTGCGCGGCGTCGCGGTCGAGGGCGATCACCTCCGCATCGGCGCGCTCGCGACCTGGACGGAGCTGATCCGCGCCGACCTCCCGCCCCTGCTGGACGGCCTCAAGCGCGCCGCCCGCGAGGTCGGGGGCGTGCAGGTGCAGAACCGGGCCACGATCGTCGGCAACGCCTGCACGGCCTCCCCGGCGGGCGACGGCATCCCGAACCTGATGGCCCTCGATGCCGCCTTCGAGATCGCGGGCCCCCTCCCCCGCCTCGTCCCGGCGCGGGATTTCTTCACGGGCTATCGCGCCACCGCCTGCGGGCCCGACGAGCTCGTGACCGGAATCCGCATCCCCCTCGCCGACGCCCAGGGCCACTTCGTCAAGCTCGGGGCCCGGCGCTATCTCGTGATCTCGATCGCCATGGTGGCGGCCGTGGTCGAGACCGACGCGGCCGGGGCGATCGCGCGGGCGCGCCTCGCGGTCGGCGCCTGCTCGGCGGCGGCGCGGCGCCTGGACGCCCTCGAGGCCGACCTCGTCGGCGTGCCGCTCGCGCGCGCCGCCGAATGCGTCGAGCCCTGCCACCTCGCACACCTGACGCCGATCGACGACGTGCGCGCGAGCGCCGGCTACCGCCTCGCCGCCGCCCTCACGCTCACCCGCGACGCGCTGGACGATCTCGCGCGGCCGCAGGCGAGGGCCGCGTGATGGGTGAGTCGATCGCGAGCCGACCCATCGGGCATGCCACTCTCGCCCTCGTCCCGAGGTGCTCGGCGTCAACCGAGCCTCGAAGGGCGCTCCAGTGGTCTCGGGACCGCTGTGGAGGTGTGCCGCATGCTTCGAGGCCCCGCTCCGCAGGGAGCCTCGGCACGAGGGCGGTGGCGGGCCGCCACACCCGCCGCGAGCCGAGGTGCAGGAGGATCGGCCACCATGCCTGAAACTTTCACCCTCCTCGTCAACGGCGAGTCCCGCAGCGTCGAGGCCCCGCCCTTCGCGAGCCTCGCCGATACCCTGCGCGAGGGCCTCGCCCTCACGGGCACCAAGGTCGGCTGCGACGCGGGCGATTGCGGGGCCTGCACGGTGCTTCTCGACGGCGAGCCGGTCTGCGCCTGCCTCGTGCCGACGGCGCAAGCCGAAGGGGCCGCGATCACCACGATCGAGGGCACGGGAGCGCTCGTGGAACGCCTGCGGGACGCCTTCCTGGCGCATGGCGCCGCCCAATGCGGCATCTGCACGCCCGGCATGATCATGGCCGCCGCCGCCGTCCTGGCGCGCCCGCGAACCGCGAGCCGCGCCGATATCGAGGACGCGCTTGGCGGCGTGCTGTGCCGCTGCACGGGCTACGCCAAGATCGTCGAGGCTGTCATCGACGTCGCCCGCGGAGCCAACGCCTTCGCGCCCGTGGCGGAAGCGGGCGCGGCGGTGGGTGCCCGCATCGCCCGCGTCGACGGACGCCCCAAGGTCGAGGGCACGGACCGGTTCGGCGCCGACCACCAGCCCGAGGGCGCGCTGTGGCTGCGCCTGGTGCGCTCGCCCCATCCGAGCGCCCGCTTCACCATGGGCGACCTCGGCCCCGTGCTGGCCCGCCATCCGGGCCTGACCCGCATCCTGACAGCCCGCGACATCCCGGGCGCCAAGGCCTTCGGCATCTTCCCCACCATCAAGGACCAGCCCGTGCTGTGCGACGGGCTCGTGCGCATGCGCGGCGATCCC
>DASPJU010000449.1:0-2357 GCA_035628475.1 Salinarimonas sp.
CAAGGCGATGCAAGACCAGGTTCCGGGGTTCAGGCTCGTCCGCCACACGCTGCTCCGGCTACCCGCCGGTCCGGTCCAGTTCCTCCACTGGTCGAAGGCCGAGAGCGGATCGATCCGCGCGGCCCACTTCATCGAGGTCGATCTGTACGAGAACGGCCGCCACTACAGGATGAGCTTCGCCGTGTCCGACGCCGCCTTCGAGCGGCGGCGCGAGGCGATCGGCTTCATCCTCGCGAACTTCGCCACGTCGGCCGTGGCCCGCCCGTGCTGCGCCGATCCGGTCGCGCTGCCCTGATCCAGGGATGGGGCATCTCCCGGCACGGCCGGGGAGACAGGAACGGCCGACGGGGGCGATGGGAAAGGGGTAGCAGAACCCTCGCTGGCAGCTCGGCTGCGGGGTTCGGTCGGTCCCGCGCCCGTCCGTCCGTGCTCCTGGTTCCCCGGGCGCCCTCCTGCGCCCGGCGTTGAGCGATCCCGACGGCCTCGCCTCGTTCGATGCGAACGGGCCGCGGGTCCGGCCCCGGCGCGCCTGCCCTCATCGCCTTCCGATCGCCGCCCGCGGGCCGCCTCGTGCGAGGCTCCTGGAACGAGGCGAGGCGGCGCGGTTTCCCGCGCCGCCTCGCGATCGAAGGCGATGCTCCCCCTGCGGGGAGGTGTCCCGGCCCGGTGACGGGCCGGGTCGATGAGGCCGTTACGGGCGGGTGGCGGTGCCCGGGACGACCACGGTGCCCGGGGCGACGACGGTGCCCGTGCCGGTGGTGCCCGTGGCGGCCGGCAGGTCCGGATTCTGGGTGCCGGAGCCGGAGGTGCTCACGCGCGAACCGCTCGTCGCGGTGCCGCTGGTGGTCGTCGACGCGGAGCCGCTATGGTTGCCGCCGCCCTCGGCGCCGCCGCCGGCGCCGCCGCCGCCCGAACCGCCGCCGCCCGCGCCCTGCGCCAGCGCGGCCGAGCCCAGAGCCAATGTCGCGGTCGCCAGAACCGCCAGGAATGTCGATTTCATGGTGAAAGCCTCCTATGCGTGGCCGGACCAGCTCCGGGGCGCAATGACAGGTCAACCCTGGGCCGCGCATCCTGTTCCCCTCCCGCCGGCCCGAGCGCATCCTCGCCGCCGCGATCTGCGGCGCCCTGTCGCGGCGGAGGGGCGCCGGGAACGGGGGGGACGGCACCGGCATTGGGGCAGGATTCATCGTGGAGAGCACGCCGTGACCCTCGAAACCGACCTCGTCCGCCGCCGCATCCTGCTCACGGGCCTCGCCCTCGGCCTCGTCTCGCCGGCCATGGCGCAGAGCGTGCCCGCCATCGACGGCTCGCGCCTGTCCGACGACCTCTATCAGGGCCGCGCGCTCTCGACGGGCTCCCTCGCCCTCGAGACGAGCCGGATCGCGCTGGCGAAGTCGTCGGTCCCGGGCGTGCGCGCCTTCGCGCAGGAGGAGATCAACGAGCAGCTCGCCCTGCGCCAGGCCTATGCCGGGGCCTCCATCGCCACGGGCTCGACGGGGCGCGTGCCCGCCGACCAGGTCGCAGGCCTCTCGGGCCGGGACGCCACCGTGCTGCAGCTGCACCAGACGGGCTCGGCCGGCACGTCCTTCGAGAGGCTCTATGTCGGGACGCAGATGGACGGGCACCGGGAGCTGCGGCTCCTCAACCAGACCTACGCCGCCAACGGCGCCGATCCCACGCTTCAGGGCATCGCGCGCCAGGCCCTGCCGCTGATCGACCGCCACCTGGCGATCCTGCAGGACCTCACCAACAGCATGTAGGACGCAGGACGGGGCGCGGCGGTTCTGCCGCCGCGCCCCGTCGAGGGGAGATCTCCGTCGTCAGGCGGCCTTGATCCCCGCGAGGAAGCCGGCGACCTCGCGGCTGAGCGCCGAGGCGTTGCGCGAGAGCTCGCCCGCCGCCGCCAGGACCTGCGTCGCCGCGCTGCCCGCATGGGTCGCGGCCTGCTGCACCTGGCCGATGTTCTGCGTCACCTGCTCGGTGCCCTGCGCGGCCCGGGAGACGTTGCGCGCGATCTCCTGGGTCGCGGCCTGCTGCTCCTCCACGGCCGCCGCCACGCTCATCGCGACGGCGTGCATGCTCTCGATCGTGCGGCCGATGCCCTGGATCGCCCCGACCGCCTCGTCCGTGGCGGCCTGGATCTGGGCGATCTGGCTCGCGATGTCGCCGGTGGCGCGGCCGGTCTGGCTGGCGAGTTCCTTGACCTCGGCCGCCACCACCGCGAAGCCGCGCCCCGCCTCGCCGGCGCGCGCCGCCTCGATCGTGGCGTTGAGCGCCAGCAGATTGGTGCGGCTGGCGATCTCCGCGATCGTCCCGGTCATCGTCTCGGCGCCGGCCGCGATCGTCACCAGCCGCGC
>DASPJU010000450.1:0-3016 GCA_035628475.1 Salinarimonas sp.
CTCCCCCTCCCCCATATCGACCCCACGTCACCCAACGCGAGGCCCCCGATGCCCCCGGTCACGATCTATACCAAGGCCTGGTGCCCCTACTGCTCCGCCGCCAAGGGCCTCCTCGACGGCAAGGGCGTCGCCTATCGCGAGATCGACATCGAGGCGATTGCGGGCGCGCGCGCCGAGATGATCCAGCGATCGCAGGGGCGCTCCACCGTGCCCCAGGTCTTCATCGGCGAGCGGCATGTGGGCGGCTGCGACGACATCCACGCCCTCGACGCGCGCGGCGAATTGGATAAGTTGCTCGCCGCCTGACCCGGAGACCGCCATGACCACGACCTTCGTCGCCGCCTGCGTCCAGATGCGCTCCGGGCGCGATCCGCTCAAGAACCGCGACGACGCCGTGGCGCTGGTGCGCGAGGCGGCGGACCAGGGCGCGAATTTCGTGCAGACGCCCGAGATGACCTCGCTGGTCGAGAAGAGCCGCGCCGCGCTCTTCGACAAGGTCGGCCCCCAGGAGAGCGACCCCACCATCGCGGCGCTGCGCGAGGTCGCCCGCGAGCGCGGCGTCGTGGTCCAGATCGGCTCGGTCGCCGTCAAGGAGGGCGACAAGATCGCCAACCGCGCGGTGCTGATCGATACGGACGGCGCGATCGTCGCGACCTACGACAAGGTCCACCTCTTCGACGTCGACCTGCCCAACGGCGAGAGCTGGCGCGAATCCGCCACCTATACCGGGGGCGACCGGGCGGTGGTGGCCGAGACGCCCTGGGGGCTCGTGGGCCTCACCATCTGCTACGACGTGCGCTTTCCCGCGCTCTACCGGGCGCTCGCCGAGGGCGGCGCGTCGTTCCTGTCGGCGCCGGCCTGCTTCACCCGCCAGACCGGCGAGGCGCACTGGACCGTGCTGCACCGGGCGCGCGCCATCGAGACGGGCTCCTTCATGATCTCGGCGGCGCAGGGCGGCACCCACGAGGACGGGCGCGAGACCTTCGGCCATTCCCTCATCGTCGACCCCTGGGGCCGGGTGCTGGCGGAGGCCGACGACCGGCCGGGCGTGATCCTCGCGACGGTCGATCCCGCCCTCGTGGCGGACGCGCGCTCGCGCATCCCGACGCTGCGCCACGGCCGCCCCTTCCGGGTCGAGACCGCGCGCCGCGGCGTCGCCCAGGCCGCCGAATAGGCTCGCCCGAAGGTCGCGCTTGTGCCAGCCCCCGCGCGCCGTTAGGGAAGCGCGCCGGGCCCGCGGCCCCTCACGTCACGAACAGAAGCGACATCCCATGCGCATCGACGCGATCTCGATCGGCAAGAACCCGCCCGAGGAGGTGAACGTCATCATCGAGGTGCCCGTCGGCGGCGAGCCCATCAAGTACGAGATGGACAAGGCGGCCGGCACCCTCGTGGTCGACCGCTTCCTCTACACGGCCATGCGCTACCCTGGGAACTACGGCTTCATCCCGCACACGCTCTCGGACGACGGCGATCCCTGCGACGTGCTCATCGCCAGCACCCGCGCCATCGTGCCCGGCGCCATCATGAGCGTGCGCCCCGTGGGCGTGCTCCTCATGGAGGACGAGGCCGGCCAGGACGAGAAGATCATCGCGGTCCCCTCCCACAAGCTCACCAAGCGCTACGACAAGGTGCTGAGCTACACCGACCTGCCCGACATCACGATCAAGCAGATCGAGCACTTCTTCGAGCACTACAAGGACCTGGAGCCCGGCAAGTGGGTGAAGGTCGTGCGCTGGGGAGACGCGGCCGAGGCGCAGCGGCTGATCCTGGAGGGGATCGAGCGGGCGAACGCCGCGAAGGAGTGAGGGGACTCCGCTCTCCCGGACCGGGCGGGCGCCGGGAACGCGGGTGGCCCGATCGAGGGTTTCGCGCGGCGCCGCCGCGTCTGCGCCCTTCATGCTGCGGTGTCCCGCGGAGCAGGGCCTCGAAGCACGCACCATGCCTGCCATGGATACGGGGATCCCTGGAGCGCCCTCCGAGGTCCGCTCCGCTCGCACCTGAGCTTGGGTTTCAGGGGATCAGCGGGGTGGAGCGAGCCTCCCTGTCGCGCATCCTCGTCCCGTCGCGCGAGCCCTCTCCCCGCATCGCTTGCGCGGGGGTAGCAGCCCCGCGGTTCCCGGACGGCGAAGCGCCTGGGCGCCCGGCCTCGCGCCCCCGCGCCGCACTCGCCCTCCGGCGCGCGGCATGACATAAGGCCGCCTCCCTCCATCAGCCGAACCGCCATGATCCGCGTCGAGAACGTCAGCAAGCAGAACAGCCACCGCATCCTGTTCATCGAGGCCTCCGCGAGCCTGCAGCGGGGCGAGAAGGTGGGGCTCGTGGGGCCCAACGGGGCGGGCAAGACCACCCTGTTCCGGCTGATCACCCGGGAGGAGCAGCCCGACGAGGGCGCGGTCTCCGTCGATCGCGGGATCACGATCGGCTATTTCAGCCAAGACATCGGCGAGATGGCGGGGCGCTCCGCCATCGCCGAGGTGCTGGCGGGCGCAGGCCCCGTGAGCGAGGTCGCGGCGGAGCTGCGCGCGCTTGAGGCCGCCATGGTGGATCCCGATCAGGGGGACCGGCTCGACGCGGTCATCGAGCGCTACGGCGAGGTCCAGGCGCGCTACGAGGAGCTCGACGGCTATTCGCTCGAGGGCCGCGCCCGCGAGGTGCTGGGGGGCCTCGGCTTCTCCGACGAGATGATGGACGGGGATGTCGGCGCGCTGTCGGGCGGCTGGAAGATGCGCGTGGGGCTCGCCCGCATCCTGCTCATGCGGCCCGACGTCATGCTCCTCGACGAGCCGAGCAACCACCTCGACCTGGAGAGCCTGATCTGGCTCGAGGGGTTCCTGAAGGGCTTCGAGGGCGCCCTGATGCTCACCTCGCACGACCGCGCCTTCATGAACCGCATCGTGACGAAGATCGTCGAGATCGACGGCGGCGAGCTGACGACGTACTCCGGGAGCTACGACTTCTACGAGGGGCAGCGCGCGCTCGCCGAGAAGCAGAAGGAGGCGCAGTACGAGCGGCA
>DASPJU010000451.1:0-2184 GCA_035628475.1 Salinarimonas sp.
TCCGGGCTGGATGCTACGAACACCCCCAGGCGAACGACCTGCACGACCTTGTCCAGATCGCCGATCATGGACTTGATCAGAGCGAGGTTAACAATGGCGCAGAGGCGTGCGCATTCCTTCGCCTGCTCGGGCGTCACATCCTTGCCGACGATTCCTTCGTAGAGCATCTTGGTGCCGATGCGCGGCAGCTGGCCGCTGGTGATGATCAGGTTGCCGGTGCGCTGCGCGGACACGTAGGAGGCGACTGGCTTCGGCGCCTCCGGTAGTTCGATGCCCATCTCCGCCAGCTTCTTTTCGATCTGAGCCATGGCTCGCTTGCCCTTTGAGTTTCAGGTTGGTCGCAGCAGGTAAGAGGTGCAGGCAGAGGGGCGCAAGAACAAGACGAGCTCCGCTGCTGGCGGGCAATCCGTGGCCGGGGGAGGCTGAAGGACTCCGCGTACGCTCACCTCACTGGCCCGCTCCGGCTCCTCCCGTCCCAGTGGCCGATCCGGGATTTCCGGCTGAAGCCTTCTCCAGGAACGCTGCCACCTGATCCCACGTTGTCCCGTTGCGAATGATGGGCAGGCGGGCCTTTTCCGTGCCGTTTGGGTCGATCACGACGAAGGTAGGGACACGGACGATCTGGTAGCGCTGTGCCAGCGTGCCGCCTTCCAGCTGGTTGACGTCCACATCGAGGAGCACGTAGCGGCCGAGAAGGTCGCGCGCCTGCGGCGTGGCCGGTGTGATGCTTTTCAAGTACTGGTAGGGCATCGCCTTGGGAGCGTGGAACTTCACGAGGAGCGGCTTCTTCATAGAGCTGCCCATTTTCCAGGCCTGTTTCGGGTCCTGCTGCCACGCGAGTCCCGGGGTGCCATCCATGAGGTTCTGGCCTTCCTTGAGCTGCGTCTGCGTCCGCAGCCAGGGGGAATCGGGCAGGGGAACGTCCTCGTTGGCCCACTGAATGGAGAGGTTATCCACGAGGGAATTGCTGCCGCCCTCGGAACTGGCGACCATGATCCCGGCGTTCAGCGGGTTCAGCGTGGTCTCCTTGATGACCGGGAACTTCACCTTTTTCATGTCGACGGCACAGGTGATGGTGCCTTGGCCGTCGAAGATCATCTGGAAGCGATACCAGCCAGGGCGCTTGAGGCCGAAGTCCTTCAAGGGCAGTGCGTAATAGAGGATGGGCGCGGCGCCGCTTCCGCTGACGGAGTCATTGGCATAGGCGAAGTAGAGGCGGTTGCCTCCCTCTCCGATGCCGAAGCGGTACATCTTATAGTTCTTGGGTTGTTTCTGCCCGTCGCTCTGGACAGCCAGCAGGGCCGTATTGGGGAGCGGCTGCCCTTCAGGGGGAAGGTAGAAGTCCGCCTGATAGAGGGCGCGGCCGGTGGCACCGAGGAGCGAGCGATCGAGCGATATGGGGGAAACCAGACTGAGGTGGAGCTTGTCGGGTTTTGTGAGGAAGGCGAGACCGTAGGTGCCGGCGATCTGGGGAGCAGGATGAGCGGTCACTTCTGGCGGTGTGCCCGGCCGTGAATAGGGAAACGGAACAACGGTGGTCTGGTCAGCATGATGACCGGTCGTGAAGCGCGGAGGCAGAAGTCCGTTCTCGAAGCTTTCCCATGTGTGAATCTTGTACTGGGCATGTATAGGCGCGACGGCGAGTGTCAGGAGGCAGGCAGCCAGCCAGGGATACAGTCGCGAGATGGTCAGAGACATGTTGGCTTTGAGCCTCCAGGGTCGAATAGGAGCGGGAGAATGATTAAATGCAGGGCCGGGTGGGGGGGCCAGGAAGCCTACTGACGAGCAGGAACCTGACACGAGCGGCAGTCGGAAGTTTCAAGGCTCACCTTGCGCGGGAGTAGGGCATGCGCAAGGCGAAAGAGGGCGGCACGGGACAGAAGGAGGCGGCATAGCGCCAATGTGAGACTCCTGAAACGCGAAACTCAGAAATTCCCTAACGGGATGGGTGCTGCTCAATGAGTAAGGTCTCTCCCGAGGGCTACTTATTGTTTGTGCCTGCTCTTTACGGACCGCGGTTCTGACGGCCGACGGAGAGTGCAGCGGCGGGCAGGTGAGCGGAGCTCTGCTCGCTGTTGGTGCTAGGCCACAAACCGCAGGACCGGCCGTCCGGGCAGGCTGCTGAGATCCTTGAGGGCCTCTTCGGTCAAGGTAACCTTGAAATCACCGTTCGGGTTCCAGACG
>DASPJU010000452.1:0-7541 GCA_035628475.1 Salinarimonas sp.
GGCCGAGGCGAGCGCCGCCTCGACGACGGCCCGGGCCGGCCCCTCCGCGCCCCCGATGAGCTCCACGACGCAGTCGACCTCGCCCGAGCGCGCCAGCGCCACGGGATCGTCGAACCAGGCATAGCGCCTGAGGTCGATGCCCCGGTCCCGCTCCCGGTCCCGCGAGGCGACGGCGGTGACCCGCACGGCCCGGCCGCAGCGGGCCGCGAGCGCGTTCTCCTGGCGCGCCAGGATGCGGACCACGGAGGTGCCGACGGTGCCGAGGCCGGCGACGCCGACGCGCAGGGGGGGGCTCATGCGGGATCCGAACGTTGGGCCGGCGGCGAAGGCCTGCCGGAGATCGCAGATGACCCCCGTATTGCACCGTTTCGGGGAGGCCGGCAAGGAATCGCGGGCGCGGCATCCGTGGTTCTGCGTTTGAGCGCGTCCACCGCGATCGGTACAAGTCGATGCCCGCGATTCGGCTCGCGCGGCCGCGAGGACCCGCCATGCCCGTCACCGCCCTGCGCCGCCCCTCCCCCGACGACGCCCTCGCGATCCGCGCGCGCGAGATCGCGATCCGCCTCACCGAATGGCCCAGCGTCACGGGCACCCGCGACGAGGCGGCCTTCGCGCTGCGCCTGGCCGGCTTCCTGCGCTCGCTGCCCTGCTTCGAGGGGCGCCCCGACGACGTGGTGGTGGCCCCGATCCCGGGCGACCCGCTCGGGCGCGCCAACGTGCTGGCGGTGGCGCGCGGCCGGGGGACCGACGCGGTCGTGCTGGCGGGCCATTTCGACACGGTGGGGATCGACGATTACGGCGACCTCGCCCCCCTGGCCTGCTCGCCCGAGGCCCTGCGCGACGCGATCGTCGCCCGCCTCGAGGCCACGGGGGAGCACGCGCAGGCGCTCGAGGACCTGCGGTCCGGCGCCTTCCTGCCGGGCCGGGGCCTCCTCGACATGAAGGCGGGGATCGCCGCCGGCATCGCGGCGCTGGAGGCCTTCGCGGCCGATCCGGGCCGGCGCGGCAATGTCGTGCTGGTGGCGACGCCGGACGAGGAGGACCGCTCGGCGGGCATGCGCGCCGCCGCCGACCTTCTTCCCGGCTTCCTCGCCGAGCAGGAGCTGACGGCGCGGCTCGGCGTCAACCTCGACGCGACCCAGGACGAGGGCGACGGCGCGCAGGGCCGGGTCGTCACCTTCGGCTGCGTCGGCAAGCTCCTGCTCTCGGCGCTGGTGGTGGGCAAGGAATCGCATGCGGCCTACCCCCTCAAGGGCGTGAACGCGGGTTATCTCGCGGCCGAGATCGTGTCCCGGGTGGAACTCGCGCCGGAGCTCGTCGACGTGAGCGAGGGGCAGCCCGCCGCGCCCCCGACCGTGCTCATCGCCCGCGACCTGAAGGACGCCTACAACGTCACCCTGCCGCACGCGGTCTGGCTGAGCTGGAACGTCCTGGTCCACGCCCGCAAGGGCGTCGAGGTCATGGAGGTCGCGGAGGCCCTGGTGAGGGAGGCGGGCGAGCGGGCCTGCGAGACCATGCGCCTGCGCCAAGCCCGCGCGCCTTCCGTGCCGATGACGGATGCCTGGCGGCGCCTGGCGGTCCATCGCTTCGCGGAGGTTCTTGAGACGGCGCTTGAGCGCAGGCCCGGTTTCGCCGACGAATACAAGGCCTTGGCCGAGGATCTGAGCACGCGCCACGAGCTCGACCTCCCCACCCGCTCCCGCCGTCTCGTCGAGGCGGCCTGGGCGGCGTCGGGACTGGAGGGACCCGCCGTCGTGCTCTGCTTCGGCTCGATGCCCTATCCCGCCGTCCATTGGCCGCCGGAAGCCGCGGGCGTGCGGGCCGCGATCGAGGCCGCCATGGCGCAGACGCAAGGACGCCACGGCCTGTCGATCGGCGCCCTGCCCTATTTCCCGGCCATCGCCGACATGAGCTTCGTGGGCCCGGTCGACGGCGCCGACCTGGCGGCCGTGGCGGCCGACACGCCGATCTGGGGATCGAGCATCCGCTGGGACCTGGAGCGCGGCGCCACCCCGGGGATCCCCTTCGTCAATATCGGTCCCTGGGGACGCGACTATCACCATTGGCTCGAGCGCCTCGACGAGGCCTATTGCTTCGGCGTCTTGCCGCACCTCCTCGCCGCCGTGCTAGACAAGGTGCTCGACTGACCGCGCCGCGCGAGGCCCAGTGATCCCGACGGACCGACCCGACCCGACAGCCGCCAAGACCGGGCTCCTCCTGCACGAGGGCGGGCCCTACAACGTCGAGACGCCGCCCCACCTCCTCGACGATCCCGTCACGCCGATCGAGCGCTTCTTCGTGCGCAACAACGGCGGCTGGCCGGAGGTCGACGCCGCGGCCTGGCGGCTCGTGGTGGACGGCCTCGTCGAGAGGCCGCTCTCGCTCTCGCTCGACGACCTGCGGGCGCGCTTCGAGACCGTGACGGTGACGAGCGTGCTCGAATGCGCGGGCAACGGCCGCAGCTTCCTCGCCCCGGAGGTCGAGGGCGTGCCCTGGGGCTACGGGGCGGTGGGCTGCGCGCGCTTCACGGGCGTGCGGCTCAAGGACGTGCTCGCCGCCGCGGGCGTGAAGCCGGAGGCCGTCTACACCGCCCATCACAGCCCGGACCGGACCGAGAGCGGCAAGGTCGCGCTCTCCCGCGGGCTGCCCCTGCGAAAGGCGCTGGCGCCCGAGACGCTGCTCGCCTTCGGCATGAACGGCGTGGACCTGCCGGTCGCCCATGGCGGGCCCCTGCGGATCGTGGCGCCGGGCTTTCCGGGTTCGGCCTGGCAGAAATGGCTCGCGCGGCTGGAGCTGCGCGACCGGGAGCACGACGGCCCCAAGATGACGGGGCTCGACTACCGCCTGCCGACCGCGCCGATCCGCCCCGGCGAGGAGCCCGACCCGGCGGCCTTCGCGGTGATCGAGGACATGCCTGTCAAGGCGCTCCTGACCCATCCGCCGGACCGGACGAGCCTCGACCGCGACGTCCCCTGCGAGATCCGCGGCTTCGCGTGGTCGGGCCACGTGCCCGTCGAGCGGGTCCATGTCTCGACCGACGGGGGCATGACCTGGGCCGTGGCGGAGCTCGAACCCGGCGAGGGCCCGTTCGCCTGGCGCCGCTTCCGTCATGCGTGGACCCCGCACGAGCCCGGCCCCGCGATCCTCATCGCCCGGGCCGCCGACGCGAAGGGCCGCGTCCAGCCCCTCGACCAGACCTGGAACCCGCGCGGCTATTGCAACAACGGCTGCCAGCGGGTGGAGGTCGCGGTGGGGTGAGCCCTGCCGCCGCGGGGCTCCGCTGGACGATGGCGCGGAGACGGGGCTTCAGGTTCTCCGGAAGACATACGACCCGTCAAAGGCCGAGCTTCCGTCAGGCGGTTCCGAAACCGTCTGACCGACTCCAGGCGCGGCGCCCCGGGACGGCGGGCGCGCTCACCAGCGGATGAGCGCGCTGCCCCAGGTGAAGCCGCCGCCGATGGCCTCGATCATGACGAGGTCGCCGCGCTTGATGCGCCCGTCCCGGACCGCCACGTCGAGGGCGAGCGGGATCGAGGCGGCCGAGGTGTTGCCGTGGCGGTCCACCGTGATCACCACCTTCTCGGGGGCGATGCCGAGCTTCTCGGCGGAGGCGTCGATGATGCGCTTGTTGGCCTGGTGGGGCACGAACCAGTCGAGCTCCTCGGCGGAGGTGCCGGTGGCCGCGAAGGCGTCCCGGATCACGTCCACGACCTGCCCCACCGCGAAGCGGAACACCTCCTTGCCCTCCATGCGCAGGAAGCCCGTGGTCCGGGTCGAGCCGGGGCCGCCGTCGACATAGAGCTTGTCCCGGTGGCGCCCGTCCGAGCGAAGATGGGAGGTGAGCACGCCGCGGTCGCGGTTCGTCCCCTCCCCGTCCTGCGCCTCCAGCACGATGGCGCCCGCGCCGTCGCCGAACAGCACGCAGGTGGTGCGGTCCTCCCAGTCGAGGATGCGCGAGAAGGTCTCGGCGCCGATCACCAGCGCGCGCTTGTGCGAGCCCGAGGCCAGGAACTTGTCGGCGACCGACACCGCATAGACGAAGCCCGTGCAGACCGCCTGCACGTCGAAGGCGGCGCCTTGCGTGATGCCGAGGCCGAACTGGATCTGGCTGGCGCAGGACGGAAAGGTGAAGTCGGGCGTCGAGGTCGCGCAGACCACGAGGTCGATGTCGGCCGGCGTCAGGCCCGCGTCGGCGAGCGCCGCGCGGCCTGCGCCGATGCCGAGCACCGACGTGGTCTCGTGCTCGGCGGCGATGTAGCGCTGGGTGATGCCCGTGCGCTGCACGATCCACTCGTCGGACGTGTCGACCATCGCGGCGAGGTCGGCATTGGTCAGGAGGCGCTCGGGCAGCTGGGAGCCGCAGCCGCGGACGACGGAACGAAGACGGGTCAAGCGCGAGCCTTGCACGTTTCCCGCGCCGGTCTCATGGGGCCGGCGCCTTGATGTGGCGGCACGGGGCCGCGGGGCCTCACGCCGATGCCTCGGCCGGGATCTGCTCGAGCATGTCCCGGATCGTGCGCATGAAATCGTAATGCGCCATGTCGTATGCAATGTCGATGGCGCTCGCGAGGCCGAGCGCGTCGGCGCCGCCGTGGCTCTTGATGACGAGCCCGTCGAGGCCGAGGAAGATGCCGCCATTGGCCCGGCTCGGGTCCATCTTGGCCCTGAGCGCGTCGAAGGCGGTCTTGGCGAGAAGATAGCCGAGCTTCGCGGTCCAGGTCCGGGTCATGGCGGCGCGAAGGTACTCGCCGATCTGCTTGGCCGTGCCCTCGGCGGTTTTCAGCGCGATGTTGCCCGTGAACCCCTCCGTGACCACCACGTCCACGGTGCCCTTGCCCAGGTCGTCGCCCTCCACGAAGCCGCGATAGTCGAGGCCGGCGAGGTTCGCCTCGCGCAGGATGCGTCCCGCCTCCTTCACGGCCTCGATGCCCTTGATCTCCTCGCGGCCCACGTTGAGCAGTCCGACGGAGGGACGCTCGACGTCGAACACGATGCGGGCCATGGCGGCGCCCATGACCGCGAGGTTGACGTAATGGCTGGCGTCCGCTCCGATCGTGGCGCCGACGTCGAGCACCACGCTCTCGCCGCGGATGGTGGGCCAGATCGCCGCGATGGCGGGCCGGTCGATCTCGGGCAGGGTCTTCAGGCAGAACATGGACATCGCCATGAGGGCGCCCGTGTTGCCGGCCGAGACGCAGATGTCGGCCTCCCCGTCGCGCACCGCCTGGATGGCGAGCCACATGGACGACTTGTTGCGACCGATGCGCAGCGCCTGGCTCGGCCTCTCGTCCATGCGGATCGAGACCTCCGCGTGGCGCAGTTCCGTCGCCGCCATGAGCGCGGGGTTCCTGTCGAGGACGGGCCGGACCCTGGCCTCGTCGCCATACATGAGGAAACGGATGTCGGGATGGCGCTCGAGGGCGAGCGCCGCGCCGGGCACGATCACGTCTGGGCCATGGTCGCCGCCCATGGCGTCGAGGCTGATCCGAACGGACTGGGACATCGTCTGGGAGGGGGCTCGCGCAAGGAAGCGCGGACCATACCGCCTCCCCGCGCGCCCGCAAGGGGGTCAGGCCTCGGCGCTGGAGGTCACGCTCGCCCCCGAGCGCTTCTGGATGCCGCTCATGCGGTGCAGGCGCTGGCGCCGGCGGCGGTCCTCGACCCGTCCCGCGACCGTGTCGTAGACGCGGCTCGCCGCCCATCCGAAGCCCGCGACCACGATCGCCAGGAGGCACAGGCCTCCGATCAGCACGCCCCAGAGGAGCGGCGCCGGGAACACCCACATCGCGGCGAGCCCCGAGGCGGCCGTGACGGCGACGCTGATCCTGCCCGGCATGGAACCCTCCGACGTCCGAGGCTCGCGATCACCGGTCTAGCAGGCATTCCCGAAGGTCGGCTTAAAGTCGAATCGATTTTTCCGGGCCATCGCGCGAATCGCGGGCGGGCCTCAGGCATCGCCCTTGAGGCGCCCCAGCGCCGCGAAGGGCGATGCCTCGTCGCCCGGCGCTGCGGCCTCGTCGAAGGCCACGCCCGGCTTGCGGGGATAGGGATCGAGGCCCAGCGCCAGGAACTCCGCGGCGAGCGCGCCGAGGTCGATCTTGCCGTTGACGATCTCGTCGGGCCGGTCGAGATCGGCCTCGTCGCGGCCCTCGGGCTCGGGGCCCAGATGCTCCGAGAAATCGACGTCCACGCTCTCGACCACCTCGGTCTCGAAAGGTTCGAGCGTCACGACGCAGACCTGCGTGACCCGCCCGCGCACGGTGCCGGCGACGTTCATGCGCCGGGGCGAGCCCTTGATCCGGAACTCGCCCTTCAAGGCGTGGACGGTGGGGATCTTGAACTCGCGGGCGAGCGCCGCGCACTCCTCCGGCGTCGCCTCGACGGTCGCGCTCGTGCCGCCCTCGGGGAGCCGGTCGACGGCCACGAGGCGGGTCAGGGGGAAGGGCGCGGCGGTCATCGATGCTCTCCTGCTGGCGTGGCCGAGGGCTCGCCCGGAACGGCGAAGACGGGACCGCGCCCCAGGATGGCGTCGAGGCCCTGCGCCGCCAGGGCGCGATCGCATGCCAGCACGTAAGCGGCGAGCGCGGGCGCCGGTTCCCCGGTGCCGACCGCGTTGCGCCCGAGCACGGCCGCGAGCGCGTCCGCGTCGCCCGCGTCGAGGGGGGCGTCGTAGGCCTCGGCGCGGCCGTAGAAGGACCGGGCGAGCTTCTTCATGCGCTTGCCGACGCCCATGTCGCCGACGCCGAGCTCGCGCAGGGAGGCGTCGAGGCGCCGGAAGAAGGCGTCGACGAAGTCCTGCGCGACGTCCGCCGCGGGCGGGGGCAGCGCGCGCAGCCGGCGCAGGAGCAGCACCGCATGGAGCGACAGCGACTCGAAGCGCCCCTCGACGGTGTCCGGGAACCCCAGGTCCGTATAGAGAGGCGGCCGGCGGGATGCCGCCGCCACTTGGTCATAGAGCCGCTCCATGGCGGCGCGGCGGGGATTTCGGCGAAACAGGCTCAGGATCACGGGCGGGGCTCGCCTGGGGGACGGGTCCCTCTCAGATGCCCCGCCGCGCCGCCGGCTTCAAGCGCCGCGGCGTTCGGCCTCTCCCGGCCGAGCCGCCGCGGATGGGCCCGCCTACTCGCAGACCTTGACGCGGCGGACGATCACGTCGCCGAACTCGTCGACATGACGGCGGCGCTGGATCGTGCAGACGGGCTCCTCGTAGGCCTCCTCCTCGATCACGACGCGGGCGGGGGCGCGGCGCACCACGACCGGGGGCGGCGGGGGAGCCGCGAGCATCGAGCCGATGGCGAGGCCGCCCATGACGCCCAGGGCGGCGGCGGCCGCCTTCTCGCCGTCGCGGGCGGAGGCGGGGGCGCTCGCCAGGGCGAGCGCGAGGACGACGAGGGAGGAACCGACGAGGCGTTTCATGTCCATCTCCTGAGGATGCGCGCAGTGTCGAAGCGCGGCCTTAACCCTTTGTGAAGGCCGTCGGCCCGCGCTGTCCCGTCGCGGGAGCGCCCCGGGCGGTCCGCCACGCCTTGCCAACGAACCCT
>DASPJU010000453.1:0-2853 GCA_035628475.1 Salinarimonas sp.
GGGGCGGCGCGGGGCGGGGACCCTCGGGTCCGATCCTCCGCCTCCTCCTGAGGTGCTCGGCGAAGCCGAGCCTCGAAGGGCGCTCTTGGGATTGCGGCCGTCCGTGGCAGGCGTCCCGCGTGCTTCGAGGCCCTGCTCCGCAGGGCACCTCAGCATGAGGGGCTTGAGCAAGGCCACCCAGACCGACATCTGCGCCGCGGAGATCGGCATGGCGAAGGCACCCAGCGGGCTCGAGGAAGCGGTCGCGTTCGTGATGAGCCTGCGATCGCGCGGCGTGCGCGATCTCGCGGTGCTGGGCGCCATGGAGCGGGTCCCGCGCTCCTTCTTCGCGCCCCGGCGTTTCGCCGATCTCGCGCCCCGGGACATCGCCCTGCCGCTCGAGTACGGGCAGACCATGACGGCCCCGAGCGTCGTCGCCGCGATGCTGGTGGCCCTGGAGCTGCGTCCCGGCGACGCCGTGTTCGAGATCGGCACCGGCTCGGGCTATGTCGCGGGTCTGCTCGCACAGATGGGCGGGAGCGTCACGACCGTGGAGCGCCACGAGCCGCTCGCCGCGAGCGCCGCCGACCGGCTCACCGCGCTCGCCTTCGGCGGATCGGTCCGCTGCGAGATCGGCGACGGGCTCGCGCCCGTGCCCGATGAGCGATTCGCGCGAATCATCGTCAACGGGGCGCTGCCCGGCGTGCCGCCCTCGCTCACGGAGCGCCTCGCGCCCGGCGGACGCCTAGTCCTGGCCCTTGCCCGGGACGGCTTCCCGCGGCTCGCCACTGTCGCGCGCGACCGCGAGGGCCGCCTCGTGGAGAGCGTGGGCGGGCCGCTGCGCATCGGTCCGATCGTCGCTCCGGACGCGTGAGCGCCACGAAAAAAGCGCGTCCCTTACGATTGTCGCGGGCGCCGAAACCGCTCTTTAACCTGAACGCCGGATAAACGACGCACTGACGTTGTGTTGCTGTGGGTGCGTCGATGCGTGTACGTCTGGGTCTCGAGTGCCGGTCCGCTCTCCCGCGGCTCGCCATGGTGGGTCTTGTTTCCGGCCTCGCCGCGGCCTGCAGCACGGACACCGCGCGGTTCTCGCAAAATCCGTTCTCCAATCCCTTCTCGGTCGGCCAGGCCGAGCCGACGGCCACCGGCAGCCTGCCGGACCGGGCCAAGGCCGCGCCCGCTCCCGTGACCGCGGTCCCGACCGCGCCGGTCATGTCGCAGCCGCTGGCGCCGCCTGCGCCCTCGGTCGCCTATAACCGCCCGCCCGCCGCGCCCAGCGCTCCGGCGCCCGCCCCCGCCGCCCCGCGCGCCGTCGCCTCGAACGGCCCGGCTGGCTGGACCGTCCATGGCGGCTCGGCCGTCGTGGTGGGCCAGGGCGACAGCCTCCAGGCGCTGGCGACCCGCTACGGCGTGCCGGCCCAAGCTATCCTGCAGGCGAACGGGCTCTCCACGGCCTCGCAGGTGGCCCCCGGGCGCACCGTCGTGATCCCGGTCTTCAACGCGGTCGGCGCGCCGGCCGTGGCCAGCGCGCCCGTCCCGCGTGCCCCGGCGCCGGTGGCGGCGGCTCCCAAGCCGCAGATGCGCCTCGTCGAAGGCCCCAAGCCCGCCCCGTCGCCGGCCAAGCCGGAGCCCAAGCGTGCCGAGCCGGCCAAGCCCGCGCCCGTGGCGGCCAAGCCGTCTCCGGCGCCCGCCAAGCCCGCTCCAGTGGCCGCCAAGGCGCCGCCCGCCAAGCCCGAGCCCGTGAAGCCCGCTCCGGCCCGCGTCGCCGCCCAGCCGGAGCGCAAGCCCGAGCCCGCCAAGCCCGCGCCCGTCGCCAAGGCCGTCCCGGCGAAGCCCGAGCCCGCCAAGCCGGAGCCGAAGGTCGCCGAGGTGCAGAAGGCGCCTCCGAAAGCCGCCGAGGCGCCGAAGCCCGCGCAGCAGCCCCAGCCCCAGAAGGTGGCGTCCCTCGGCACGCCACCGATCGCGGCTCCCGCCGCGCCGGCGCCTGCCCCGGCGCCGCAGCCGGCGCGTCCCGAGCCCGTGCAGACCGCGAGCCTGCCCACGAGCCCCGCCTCGGGCCTCGACTTCCGCTGGCCCGCCCGCGGCCGGGTGATCTCCGGCTTCGGCAGCTCGGGCAACGAGGGCATCAACATCGCGGTCCCGGAGGGCACGCCGGTGCGCGCCGCCGAGGGCGGAACGGTGGCCTATGCCGGCAGCGAGCTGAAAGGTTACGGCAACCTCGTGCTGATCCGGCACGACAACGGCTACGTGTCGGCCTACGCCCACAACGGCGAGATCTCGGTGAAGCGCGGCGACAAGGTGGGCCGCGGCCAGGTGATCGCGAAGTCGGGCCAGTCCGGCAACGTCAACTCGCCCCAGCTCCACTTCGAGATCCGCAAGGGCTCGACCCCCGTCGATCCGATGCCGTATCTCAGCAACTGAGCGAAGCCGCCCCTCCTTCCTGCGGGGAGGGGGGCTCATCCCCCGATCCGCACCTCGAGGCGCCCCGCCAGGTCCTGGATGTACTGCCAGGCCGTCCGCCCGGAGCGCGCCCCCCGCGTCGTCGCCCATTCGAGCGCCTCGGCGCGGGTCGCCTCGCGGTCGTGGGCGAGGCCGAGATGGTCGGCATAGCCGAAGACCATGTCGAGATATTCGTCCTGGCTGCACTTGTGGAAGCCCAGCCAGAGGCCGAACCGGTCGGAGAGCGAGACCTTCTCCTCCACTGCCTCGCCCGGATTGATCGCCGTCGAGCGCTCGTTGTCGATCATGTCGCGCGGCATCAAATGGCGCCGGTTGGAGGTGGCGTAGAACACCACGTTCTCCGGCCGGCCCTCGATGCCGCCCTCGAGGACCGCCTTGAGCGACTTGTACGAAGCGTCGCCGCCATCGAAG